>NZ_JAZHLI010000090.1:0-12009 GCF_036549475.1 Aurantimonas sp. A2-1-M11
TGGCGTCGATGGTGACGATGGCGCCCTCGATGGCCAGCATGTCCAGGAGCTTGGGGATGGCGACGATCTCATTGGACTTTTCCGCCACCTTGACCTGCCCGAGCACCAGGCGCCGACGGGCGGCAAAGGCCGAGACCGTGTGAATGGGGTTGAGGCCGCCCTTCTTGGCGGAGCGCCGGCTGGCCTTGCCGTCGATGGCGATCACATCGGCGGGGCTTCCGGTCAAGGCGGCGACCCAGCTGACGAAGCAGTTCTGAAACTGCTCGGCATCCAGCGCGGCGTAAACTTCACCCAGCCGGTCGTGATCGGGCGCGCCATTGGCAAAGGGCCGCAAGCGCCGCAGCAGGTCGAGCTTGTCTTTACCGAACTGGGCGATTGCGGTGAAGGTTTCGGCCCCTGCCAGAACCGCAAGCAAGGACAGCAGCAGGATCTCGTCCAGCGGATAGATCACGGTGCCCATGGCGTCCCTAGCGCTGCACCTTATTCCGGACCCACCCTGAAGTGGCCTGATGGCAGCGTGACTGCTCGTGCCCTATGTGGACGCTAGCGTTCATCTCGGCGCCACACGAATCGATCTCTGCATTGAACTGATTCCAGGAGCACATGTCCCATCCAGTGACACACAGCCCCGAAGAACCTATGGAGACGATTACGTTCCTTTCGGAGTCGATTGCTCTGCAAGAAGGGTTGCGCTTGGGCGGCGCGGGGATCTGGCGTTGGAAGCTCAATAGCGAGCAATTGGAATGGACGTCCAACCTCGAAAATGTTCACCATCTTCCACCTGGTTCTTTTGATGGAACCCTGTCGAGTTTTCAGAAAGATATTCATCCCGACGACGCTGGTGTCGTCTGGAAAAATATTATGGAAAGCATAGAGACAGGAGCACCCTACAGAACTGTTTACCGAATTGCTCCACGCTCAAACATGCCCGATTTGTGGATCGAGACATCTGGCGGTGTTACGACCATGTCGGATGGTTCGAAATATCTGACCGGGGTATGTCTAGACGTGTCTGATCGCGTCAGGAACGAACACAAGCTAGAACGACGGCTTGCCCAGCAGCACGCGGTCGCGCGCTTCGGCTCGTTTGCTCTCAACGAACGCGATTTTCAGAAAGTACTAGATAGCGCTGTTCAGGTCGCAGCTGAGCTTCTTCGCGTTCCTCTCACGAAGATACTACAATTCGCTGATAGTGCCGACCACCTCGTGCTCCGTGCCGGGATTGGGTGGGCGGACGGCCTTGTCGGTCACGGTAAAGTTGGTATCGAGCGCGCGTCACAGGCTGGATACACCTTGTTGGGAAAAGGCCCGGTTATCGTCAAGGATCTTTTGACAGAAACGCGCTTCGACGGCCCCCAACTTCTGCATGATCACAATGTGCGAAGCGGAATATCTGTTGTCATTCCAGGTACCAACTCGCGGCATTTCGGCGTGTTCGGCATTCATACACCCGAGATTCGAGACTTCGACCAGACCGACGCCGAGTTTCTCGAATCGCTGGCCAACATTGTAGCAGGGGCTGCGAGACAGGTCGCGGCGACGGATCAACAGACGCTGCTGATACGCGAAATGGCGCATCGCGCCGGCAACATGCTGCAATTGGTGATCAGTATTGCCGGTCAAACGTTCAAGGCAGATGCGGACACCAAGATCGCCCGAGAATCATTTACCGAGCGGCTGAGCGCACTCGCACGCTCAAATTATGTCGTATCCCGCGGAGGATGGACATCAACGCGCTTTGCGGAATTGGTGGAAGAGGCAATGAAGCCGTTTGGGACTCAAGTGACCACCGAAGGACGGGACATATTGCTTCCGCCCGAACTTTGCTTCGACATGGGGCTCGTCCTGCACGAACTGGCGACGAACTCGATGAAGTACGGCACGCTGGGCGGGGACGCCGGAGCGGTCCACGTAAAATGGTCATTGCACCCAGGTCCCGACGGATCGAAGCTATTTCGTTTCGGTTGGGATGATCCTCTGTCAACTTCGGATGCCTCATCGAAAGGTACCGGGTTCGGCTCGAAGCTTGTCAGCGCCCTGATAGAGCGAAAGTGGAAAGGCCGCTTGACCATCGAACACGCGCCACATTTCAAGACCACGCTGACAGTGCCGGTTGCGATATAACGAGCGATACCTTGGCCAGCGGCCTTCGCCTGGGAATCCCGTTTCGATGTACGCTTCCGAAATGCCGCCGTGGGACTGAGTGGGGCACGGCGTCTGGCTTCGCGAGGCGCGCCGGGGTCCTCGAACCGAGATTGGCAACCTGATTTCTGTCGCTCCGGCGTGCTTGAAGGGAGCGCACCACACTGGTACACAGGGCTCTTGATCGTGCGATCGCGTTCCCATACATTTCAATGACTAAGCGGGTGTATCGGTGGAGTCCCCCCTCTCCGCCATTCCTGAGTCATTGATTTCACATATCTGAAACGTCCGGATTCTCTGCCTTCCTGTCACAGCGCCCTGTCACGATTTTTTCGGGCGTTTGTTACTTGCAAGATTCCCTCACACCCTTCGTCACGAGGCGCGGATCAGTCTTCTGGTTCCGTAAACCGGTTCCGGTCAATCTGCGTCAGGTGACGATCACCGCATCGCTCATGAACAGGCGCGTGGCCAATGGGAGACAAGCCTTGATCTCAACGCCCAATCACCGGAGGGGCTTTGCCTGGTAAGCGTAAGCCAGTCCACTATTACCGTAGGGAGATATCGTCGAGAAGTGGGCCAGCAGTGCGATGAGCGGCGCGAAGGGCTCCGCCATGCGGATCACCACGGCGCCGTCCTCGGCGGAGAGGCTCTCGATACTGGCGCGCTCGAGCACGCCCGGCTTGCCGCGCGCCTTCTCCAGCGAGGCGGCCGCCGCCTCGGCGGTCAGCAGCGTGCCGTCGTGGAAACGCACACCCGCACGGATGGGCAGCGTCCAGACCAGCCCGTCCTCCGAGACGTTCCAGGCGGTGGCAAGGCCCGGCTGCGGCCGGCCTTCGCCGTTGACCTCGAGCAGCGTCTCGCCGACTTCCATGCGCTGGAAGACGAAGCCCGAGAGGGAGGGTCGGCGCCGCCGATCTCGAAGGGCGCGACGATGTCGAAGACGCCGTCCGGGGCGGCAAGCGCCGGCAGCGGGAGAAGGCAGGACAGGGCAAGGGCGAGCGGGCCCAGCACGCGGGGAAGATGGATCATGGATGGTCTCGGACGTTGGAGAGGAGAAAAGCGTCTCATGCGGCGCGGGCCGCCCAGTTCGGGAAGGGGTCGGGCAGCCGTTCCCAGAGCTTCGGCTCGAAGCGGTCTTCGGGCACCAGGCAGGCATCGAGCCGGGCCCGGATCGCCGCCTCGTCCATCGGGTCGGTGCCGATGAAGACGATCTCCTGGCGCCGGTCGCCCCAGAGCGGATCGAGCTTGGGCGCCATCAGGCGGCGGAACTCGGGATCGTCCGGCCAGTGGTCGCTCGGCACCGCCGACCACCAGAGCCCGCGCTTCGCCGTCCGGATCTGCGCGCCGGCCAAGGCGAGTTCGTCGACGTGGTTCGGGCGCGTCGCCAGCCAGAAGAAGCCCTTGGCGCGTAAGACGCCCGGCCAGGGCTCGCCGATGAAGCGCTGGAGCGCGGCGGGCTGGAACGGACGGCGGGCCCGGTAGACGAAGGAACGGATGCCGTATTCCTCGCTTTCCGGCACATGCGCCGCAAAGCCGTGCAGTTCACAGTACCAGAGCGGATGGGTATGGGCCTTGTCGAAGTCGAAAAGCCCGGTGCCGAGCACCGCGCCGAGCGGCACGTGGCCGTGGTCGCCCTCGACGATCAGCGCCCCGGCGTTCAGCCCCCGGACGATGGCGCGGGCGGCATCGAGCGCCGCGGGGCCGGCGAGCGCGGCCTTGTTGAGGACGACGACGTCGGCGAACTCGATCTGCTCGACGAGCAGGTCGACCAACGTACGCTCGTCGCCTTCGCCAAGGGATTCGCCGCGATCCCGAAGGAAGTCGCTGGAGGCATAGTCCTTCAGGAGGTTGGCGGCATCGACCACGGTGACCATCGTGTCGAGACGAGCAACGTCCGACAGGCTGAACCCGGCCTCGTCCCGGAATTCGGAGGTAGCGGCGACCGGCAGCGGCTCCGAAATGCCGCTCGATTCGATCAGCAGCGCATCGAAGCGCTGCTCGGCCGCCAGCCGCCGCACCTCGGCGAGGAGGTCGTCCCGCAGCGTGCAGCAGATGCAGCCATTGGTCATCTCGGCCAGCGTCTCCTGCGTGCGCGACAGGTCCGCGCCGCCGTCGCGCAAGAGCGCCGCGTCGATGTTCACCTCGCTCATGTCGTTGACGATGACGGCGACGCGGATCCCTTCGCGGTTGCCGAGGACATGGTTGAGCAGCGTCTTGCCGGCACCGAGGAAGCCGGACAGGACGGTGACGGGCAGACGATTTATTGGACGCTCCGTGATCAGGACGGAGTGTCCGTAATGTTATCTCATAACAGAGTCAACGGTGGGAGGGGGCGCCGCTGGTACAGCGTCCATCGACTCGTCCCAATGACGATATCGCCAAGCGACGGGCGTGCCGCTGGCGTCAAATCATAAGCCGCGCGGCGACCGGTTCGGGGATTCAATCCTGGGCCTCAGTGTCCGAAGCGGGTTTCGCGGAAGGACGTCGCTGTCGTGCCGCAGGGGCGGCAGATCTGCCCCTCCTTGACTGTCCAGGAAAACCTCACGGTTGCGGCACGTGGTCCTGCGGGCAGCGGATGGTCTGGTTGGGAACTCAGGGACGCATACTCGGCCTTTCCGCGGTTGGAAGAGCGACAGGGCCAGTTCGCCGGCTCTTTGTCGGGCGGCGAGCAGCAGATGCTGGCGATCAGCCGGGCGCTGATGACCAGTCCGCGGCTCCTTCTCCTTGATGAGCCCTCGGAGGGACTTGCCCGCAGATTGTCGCAGAGGTCGGCCGGGTCTTGAAAAATCTGAGCCGCACCGGGCTGTCGATCGTGCTTGTTGAGCAGAACATCAAGGAGCCCTCCCATGACGACCTTTCCCGTTACCGCCGCACCGGTCGCCCACTGCGCCAGCGCCTGATCGACGACATGTCCGTGCGCCGGGTCTCGGCCGAGACGCAGCGCAACTCCCACCGCCGGTTTTGGAAGAATGATCAGGACAGACATCGGCCGGTGATCGGCGCGGATGTGTCGGGCAGGTAGGCTCGCCGGCAGCTACCGCGATGCTTGCTGCGGAGCGTTGCAGATGGGACTGCTTGATCATCAAACTGTATGGAGTGTCGGCCGCGTATGGTATGCGTCAATTCAGATCAGCAATCGAGCAGGGAGCGTCATCGGACGATGACATCAGTACGGGATTCCGCCAACCGGGTGGATCGCATCTGTTCCGCCATCCGCCGTGCCATCATCGAGCGGGCCCTCTCGCCGGGAGACAAGCTGCCCGAGGATGCGCTCGGCGAGCGCTTCGGGGTCAGCCGCACGATCGCGCGGCAGGCGCTCGGCCAGCTTGCGGGCGAGGGTCTGGTGGACCTTAGGCGGAACCGGATCGCGGTGGTCGCCACGCCGACCTTCGAGGAGGCGCGCGACACCTTCGACATCCGCGTCGAACTGGAGCGTCTGGTCGTCAAGCATCTGGCCGGCTCGCTCAGCCGCGAACAGATCGCCGAACTGGCCGCCCATATCGAGGCGCAGGACAAGGCGACGGGCGGCCCCGAGGCTGCGTCGATCCGCCTTGCGACCGATTTCCACGTGCTTCTGGCGCGCATGACCGGCAAGCCGATCCTCATCCGCTATGTCAGCGAAGTCGCCTATCGCAGCGGCCTGTCCCTCTCGGCCTATGGCCGGCCACATTCGCCGGAATGCGCGGTCAACGAGCACCGGCGGCTCGTCGACGCACTGGCGACCGGCGACAAGAACGAGGCGATGAAACTGATGGCCGGGCATCTGGAAGCCGTGGCAGATCGCGCCTTCCTTCCCGACGCCGACAGGCGGGCACGGAACCTCGTCGAGATCCTGGCGCCCTACGTGGACGACTGAGGCGGGCGGCCGACCCGCCTGTTCGTGTGGCGTCACACCGAAGAAATCTGCTGGGCGGTGTTGCATCGAGTGATTTTTCGCATACAGTTTATGCTTCAATATGCATGCAATAAAAATAGGCATCTGCATGCCAGTCATTCAGGCAGATGCTGCGGGACGAAACGCCACAGTTCGATTTCCAGGCCGGCCGATGGCCGGTGCGCTCCACGCAACGACACAGGGAAGACTTGCATGATCCGGACAAACATCTTCGCTGCCGCCACCACCGCTCTCCTCCTGGTCTGCGGGCCGTCCCTCGCCGAGACACTGACGGCGGGCGCCAATATCGGCAACGTGCCCTGGGAGTTCCAGAACGAGGACTCCGAAATCGTCGGCTTCGAGGTCGACCTTTTGAAGGAAGTCGCCGATCGCCTCGGCTATGACGAGGTCGACATCCAGAACGTGCCGTTCAACGGCCTGTTCTCGGCCGTCCAGTCTGGCCGCATCGACGTCGCGATCTCCTCAATCACAATCACCGACGAACGGCTCCAGTCTGTCTCCTTCGCGCAGCCCTATTACGACAGCGACCAGTCGCTCTCGACCCGCGCCGACTCCGGCATTACGGGCGCCGGCGACCTGAAGGGCAAGACGGTCGGCGTCGATACCGGCTCGACCGGCGACATGTACTCGACCGAGCGCGAGAGCGAGTGGGGCCTTGCGGGGATCAGCCGCTACGAGGGCCTCAACCCGGCCATGCTCGATCTCGCGGCCGGGCGGATCGACGCCTATGTCTCCGACATCCCGGCGGTCGCCTATTACCTCAAGGACAAGCCCGACATGAAAGTCGTCGAGCGGCTGACCACGGGCGAGCAGTATTCGATGATGTTTGCCAAGGACAGCGAACTGGTGGCCAAGGCCGACGCGGTGCTGACGACCCTCAAGGAGGAAGGCTACATCGCCGACCTGCACGAGAAGTGGTTCGGTACCCAGCCCGAAGCGACCACCAGCACGGTGGAAGTGCGCGAGATGCCCAAGCCGAAGTCGTAGAGGCCTCCGGCGGGCCGGACGCCTCGCGTCCGGCCCGCATGTCTACTCCGGGAATGACGGCGGCCCGATGGATATCGTTTCCACCTTCTTCAACATCGACGTTCTCCTGCGCTATTATCCGCTGCTCCTGGAAGGGCTGNTGTCTACTCCGGGAATGACGGCGGCCCGATGGATATCGTTTCCACCTTCTTCAACATCGACGTTCTCCTGCGCTATTATCCGCTGCTCCTGGAAGGGCTGTGGCGGACGATCGCGCTCGGCGCGCTGTCCATCGTTCTGGGCCTCGTCGGTGGTCTCGTCCTTGCGATGCTGCGGATTTACGGTCATCCGATCCTGAGGTTTCTCGTCGTCGCCTATGTCGATGTGTTCCGGGCGCTGCCGGTGCTGGTCTGGCTGGTCATCGTCTATTATGCGCTGCCCTTCGTCGGCATCCGCCTGTCGGCCTTTGCCTCGGCCACGACGGCGCTGACCATGATCTCGAGTGCCTATACCGCGGAAATCTATCGCGCGGGCATCCAGGCCATTCCGCGCGGCCAGTTCGAGGCCGCCCAGTCGATCGGGCTGAGCCAGTGGTTCCTGATGCGCGACGTGGTGCTGCCGCAGGCGATCCGCATCGTCATCCCGCCGCTCACCAACAATTCGATCAATGTCATGAAGGACACGGCGCTCGCCTCCGTGGTGGCGCTGCCGGATCTCCTGAAGCAGGCAACGCAGGCCCAGGCGCTCGCCGCCAATCCGACGCCGCTGATCGGCGCGGCGATCCTCTATCTCCTGCTTCTGTTGCCGCTCGTGCGTCTGGTCGCCGTCTTCGAGGCGCGCCATGCCAAGAAGGGAGCCCGCTGATGGACGACGTGCAGCCGATCATCGAGATGCGCGGCGTCGGCAAGCGCTTCGGCAAGTTCGAGGCACTGCGCGGGATCGATCTGGAGGTCGCCGCAGGCGAAGTCGTGGTGCTACTCGGCCCCTCCGGTTCCGGCAAGTCGACGCTGATCCGCTGCATCAATCTGCTGGAGCAGTACGACAGTGGCGACGTCATCTTCGACGGCACACGGGTCGAGCCTGGCCGCAAGCTGCAGAGCGTGCGCCAGGAAGTGGCGATGGTCTTCCAGGCCTTCAACCTGTTTCCCAACCACACGGTTCTTGACAATGTCGCGCTGGGACCGGTGCGGGTGCGTGGCCTGAGCTGGGACGAGGGCCGCGCCCGCGCCCGCCGGTTGCTGGAGCGGGTCGGCATCGCCGAACAGGCTGAAAAATACCCGGTCCAGCTTTCGGGTGGCCAGCAGCAGCGCGTCGGCATCGCCCGGGCCCTGGCGATGGAACCGCGCATCCTCCTCTTCGACGAGCCGACCTCGGCACTCGATCCGGAAATGGTCGGAGAGGTGCTCGACGTCATCAAGGGCCTGGCCGGCGAGGGCGTGACCATGCTTCTGGTGACCCACGAAATGGGGTTCGCACGGCAGGTGGCTGACCGCATCGTCTTCATGGAGGCCGGCGAGATCAAGGAGATCTCGTCGCCCGAGACCTTCTTCACGGCGACCCGAAATGAGCGCGCCCGCGCCTTTCTCGATGCCGTCCTCAATCACTGACATGCGGGCACAGACATGCGGGCAAGCCCCGCGTCTTCCGACAAAGACTGAAAGGCCGATCCGATGACACTCGACATGGACTTTGTCCGCCGACAGTTTCCGGCGCTTTCTGGCGACTGGGTCTTCATGGATAATGCCGGTGGCAGCCAGGTGCTGTCGCGGGTCGCCGAGCGGGTCTCCGACTATCTGCTGACATCGAACGTCCAGACCGGCGCCACCTACGCGCCGAGCCAGCGTTCTACCGAGCGGGTGCGCGCGGCGCGCAACGCCTTCGCCCGCTACCTCAATGCGGCCGATGCGAGCGAGATCGTCATGGGCGCCTCCACGACGATGCTGATCCGGGTCCTGTCGGAGGCGATGACCGGCAGGCTCGAGCCGGGCGACGAGATCATCGTCACCAATACCGATCACGAGGCCAATATCGGGCCGTGGCTCAAGCACCAGGTCCGCGGCGTGGTCGTCAGATTCTGGCATTGCAATCCGCAGACTCTGGAACTCGATCTCGACGACCTGAAGGGGCTGATGAACGAGCGCACCAGGCTCGTCTGCGTCACCCATGCGTCGAACATCCTGGGCACGATCAATCCGATCGCCGAGATTTCAAAGATCGCCCATGCCGGCGGGGCCGAGGTATGCGTCGACGGCGTCGCCTATGCGCCGCACCGCGCGATCGACGTCCAGGCGCTTGGCGCGGACTACTACATCTTCAGCGTCTACAAGGTGTTCGGGCCGCATTTCGCGGTGATGTGGGGCAGGAAAGACCGGCTCCTGGAACTCGACAACATCTACCATTTCTTCTTCGGCAAGGATGCCGTGCCCCACAAGCTGGAGCCGGGCAACATCAATTACGAACTCGCCCACGGCTCGGTCGGGGCGATCGACTATGTCGAGCAACTGGGCGCGATGGCGGGTGCGACGGCCGGGCGGGCGGCGGTGGAGGGCGGCTTCCGCGACATCGCCGAACAGGAGCGGGCGATCACCGCGCGGCTGATGGACTTCCTGCAAAGCCGCAATTCGATCCGCATCGTCGGCCGGGCGTCGAGCGCTATCGAGGACCGGGTCGCGACGGTGAGCTTCACCGTCGACGAGCACGATTCCAAGGCCATCGTCGATCAGGTCGATCCGCACATGATCGGCATTCGCCACGGCGACTTCTATGCCAAGCGTCTGATCCAGGATCTCGGGCTTGCCCCGCAGAGCGGTGTCGTGCGCGTGTCCATGGTCCATTACAATACGCTGGACGAGGTCGACCGGCTGATCGCCGCCCTCGAACCGGCGCTCTAGCCGCGCTGTCTGAACGGCGGCAGCCATGGCCGGCGCCGGTCGCCAATCCCCTGCTCATTGATCGGATTTCCCATGCGCTTCGACCTCGTCATCGCAAACGGCACGATCGCCACGGCTTCCGACGTCTTCGCCGCCGACATCGCGATCCGCGATGGCGTGATCGTGCAGATCGGTCGGGATCTCGGAGAGGCCGCCGAGACCATCGATGCCACCGGGCGCTACGTGCTGCCGGGCGGCATCGACAGCCATGTCCATATCGCCCAGCCGTCCGGTGAGGGGATCGTCATGGCCGACGATTTCGAAAGCGGCACGCGCTCGGCTCTGTTCGGCGGCAACACCACCATCCTGCCCTTCTGCCTGCAGGAGAAGGGCAGGCCGCTGCGCCAGGCATTGAAGGCCTATCACGCCCTGGCGGATGGCAATTGCTACACCGATGTCAGCTTCCACCTGATCGTCTCCGACCCGTCGGACGCGGTGCTCGGCCAGGAACTGCCGGCGCTTGTCGAGGACGGCTACACCTCCTTCAAGGTGTTCATGACCTACGAGGATCTGCGGCTCAGCGACGCTCAGATCCTCGACACGATGGATGTCGCCCGGCGAACCGGTGCCCTCGTCATGGTCCATTGCGAGAACGAGGACGCGATCCGCTACCTCATCGGCCGCCACGAGGCCGAGGGGGACGTGGCGCCGCGCGCCCATGCCGCGACGCGCCCGATCGCCGTCGAACGCGAGGCGACCCACCGGGCGGTGTCGCTGGCCGAGGTCGCCGACGTGCCGCTGGTGATCGTCCATGTGTCGAACCGCGAGGCCATGGAGGAAATCGAACGGGCCCGCAGGCGCGGCCGCAAGGTGATCGGCGAGACCTGTCCGCAATATCTGATGCTGACGGCGGACGATCTGGAGGGCATGGACTGGGAGGGGTCGAAGTTCGTGTGCTCGCCGCCGCCGCGCGACGCCGAAAGCCAGGACGCCTGTTGGGATGGGCTGGAACGCGGCGTCTTCGACCTGTTCTCCTCCGACCACTGCCCGTTCCGCTACGACGACCCGGCCGGAAAGCGCAATGCACGGGGCATGACCAGCTTCCGGCACATTCCCAACGGCATTCCCGGCGTGGAGCTGCGGTTGCCGATTCTGTTTTCCGAAGGGGTGGTGAAGGGCCGGATCGACCTGCAGCGCTTCGTCGCCCTGACCGCCACCAACCAGGCGCGGACCTATGGGCTCTATCCGCGCAAGGGCACCATCGCGATCGGTGCCGACGCCGACATCACGCTCTGGGATCCGGCCGTGACCCGCACGGTTCGCCATGCCGAGATGCACGACGGCGCCGACTACTCGCCGTATGAAGGGCTGGAGCTCAGCGGCTGGCCGACGACAATCGTCCTCGGCGGCAAGGTGATGATCCGCGACGGCGAACTGGTGGGCCGCAAGGGCGACGGGCAGTATCGCCGCCGCGACCGGTCCCATCTCGCGACGCCCCGGAATTCCGCCGTCCCCTGAGTTCCAGCGCGAGGTGCAACACCTGGACGATGCAGGATCGGCTCGGTTTCCAGACCTTCCGGGAGTGTTGCAATGTCATGCTACGAGCATCTTCGCCAAGCCCCCGCTACAGGGACAGGATTGAAGCTGGCACGCACTGCCTTCGTCGGTCGCAATTGCCGCCACGGCACTCGCCGGGATTGGTCCGGAAGTTCAGATGCAGAAGCGCCAACTCTTGAAACGGCAGATATGAACGAGCCGTGATCGATGTCCTCGAAGCCCGGCCCCTCGGCGCCGCCTGCGCGTCATCGAATCACGTCAGACCCATAAGTTACGCCTTCCGTGCCTCCAGCCATTCCCGCGCCTGTTCCTCGGTCGGAAAGGTCGGATGCGCTGGCGCGCTGATCTCGTCGCCCATGGCGTCGTGGATGGTGTCCTGCCCGCGAAACATCGTGGTCCAGATCCCGTCCGGTTTCTTGATCTCGAAGCTGTAGATCGCCCGCTCGCCCTTCTCGGCGATCAGTGTCTCATACCGACCAGCTCATGAACTGACCGCTTTGATGTAGGGATAGTTGCAGAGGGACCGGATGCGGGCTTGATCTTTGGTGGCGCGGTTCCAGGCATCGCAGCATGCGTCGA
>NZ_JAZHLI010000091.1:0-11897 GCF_036549475.1 Aurantimonas sp. A2-1-M11
ACGGCATCCTCCCAACGGCGAAAATCCGCCGGCCAAGCGAAGAATCCATCGCAACCGCAAACGCAAGTGAACAATCAGACTACAAAAATTTCCAAATGCGATTCCCCTGGCATGTCCGGGCGGCAAGGCTTCGGCCCGAGGAATCAGCGCTGGCACACCGGACAGAAGAAGGTGGAACGGCCGGACTGGACGATCCGCCGGATGATTCCGCGGCAGGCCTCGTGGCGGCATGGCTCGTGCTCGCGGTCATAGGCGGCGAAGCTGTGCTGGAAATAGCCCAGCGATCCGTCCGCCTGGCGGTAGTCGCGCAGGGACGAGCCGCCCGCGGCGATGGCGTCGGCGATGGTTTCGCGGATGTCCAGCGCCAGCCGCTCCAGGCGCTGGCTGGGACGCCCGTCCTTCTTCACCAGGGTGCCGGCGGCGCGGCGCGGCGACAGGCGCGCGCGCCACAGCGCCTCGCACACATAGATGTTGCCGAGCCCGGCGATGATGCGCTGGTCGAGGAGCACGGCCTTGAGCGGCGCTGCCCGCCCGGCGAAGGCCGGGGCCAGCGCCGCACCCGACAGGCCGTTGCCGGTCGGCTCGATGCCGAGGCCGGCAAAATGCGGATGTGCGGCCATCTCGCCGCGTTCGACCAGCGTCATGTAGCCGAAGCGGCGCGGGTCGTTGAAGACCACCGTGGCCGGCTGGTCCCCCTCCGTGACGACATCGAAGCGGACATGATCGTGCAGGCGGGCGGTGGAGCGGGGATGGTGGAACACGCCCGGCACGCTGTCGCCCGCGGGCCCCTCGATGCGAAACGACCCGGACATGCCCAGATGCATGGCGAGGATCAGGTCGCCTTCCAGTTCCGCGACCAGATATTTCGCCCGTCGGCCAAGCGCCGTGATGCGCCGGCCGGTGACCCGTTCGGCGAAGCGTTCGGGCAGCGGAAACCGCAGATCCGGCCGCGCCAGGTGCAGATGCGTGATGCGCGCGCCTTCCAGAACCGGCTGCAGCCCGCGGCGGACCGTCTCTACCTCTGGCAATTCCGGCATATTCGATTAAGTCCCGGTCCGTGTGGGGCATTGCGAGCGGTGCGCCCGCCGAGCCCTTGCGTGACGCGCCGATGGTGCGTGATGCGCCGGGATCGTCCGTCCCTATATCCGCATCCGTGCGATGCGATGCAATGAAGGTGCCGCCCCATGTCGCGAACGCGTGTGACCGGAGCCGAAGCGATGGAGACGGCCTACGGCTTTTCCACGGTCACCGGCCGGGAAGAGAAGCAGGCCCGGGTCAACGACGTCTTTCACCGGGTCGCCGAGCGCTACGACCTGATGAACGATCTGATGTCGGGCGGCCTGCACCGGGTGTGGAAGAGCGCGATGGTGTCCTGGCTGGCGCCGCCGCATCGCGAGGGCTGGCGCTTCATCGACGTCGCCGGTGGCACCGGCGACGTGGCCTTCCGCATCGTCGAGGCCTCGCGCCGCCGGGTGACCGGCACGGTCCTCGACATCAATGCCTCGATGCTGGGCGTGGGTGCCGAGCGCGCGGTCAAGCGCGGCCTGGACCAGAACCTGGTCTTCGTCGAGGGAAATGCCGAGGACCTCAAGCTTCCCGACGCCGGGTTCGACGCCTATACGATCGCCTTCGGCATCCGCAACGTGCCGCGCATCGACTCGGCGCTCGCCGAGGCCTACCGGGTGCTCAAGCCCGGCGGGCGCTTCATGTGCCTGGAATTCTCGGAAGTCGACATGCCCATCCTCGACAAGATCTACGAGCAATGGTCGTTCAAGGTCATCCCGCGCATCGGCGAGACCGTCGCGCGCGACCGCGACTCCTATGAGTATCTGGTCGAGTCGATCCGCCGTTTCCCGAACCAGGCCAATTTCGCGGCGTCGATCCGCGCGGCCGGCTTCGAGCGCGTCACCTATCGCAACCTGTCGGGCGGCATCGCGGCCATCCATTCCGGCTGGAAGCTCTGATCCAGACGAACGGAGCCTCGCTTTTGGCCAATCCAGTCACCGGAACGTTCGCGCTCATCCGGGCGGTCTATGTGCTGGCCCGCGAAGGCGTGGTCGGCTCGTTCCCGGCCGACGGCCTGCCGCCCGGGCCGGCGCTGCTGCATCGCCTGGCGCGGCTGATCGAGCGCGGCTCGGCGGAGGACCGCGCGCGTTCGGACAATCTGTCGCGGGCGCTGAACCGGCTGGGGCCGTCCTACGTCAAGCTCGGCCAGTTCCTGGCGACGCGGCCCGATCTCGTCGGCGCCGCCACCGCGCAGGAACTCGGCCAGCTGCAGGACCGGGTGCCGCCCTTTCCGCGCGAACAGGCCGTCGCGGAGATCGAGACGACCCTCGGGCGGCGGGTCGACGAGCTGTTCATCGATCTCGGCGAGGTGGTGGGGGCCGCCTCGATCGCGCAGGTCTACAAGGCCCGAATCCGCAACCCCGACGGCAGCGAGCGCTTCGCCGCGGTGAAGGTGGTGCGGCCGGGGGTGCGCGTCCGCTTCCTGCGCCAGCTCGAGACCTTCGCCTTCATCGCCCAGTTCCTAGAGCGCTACGTGCGCTCCTCGCGCCGGCTGCGGCCGGTCGCCGTGGTCGAGACCCTCTCCCAGTCGACCCGCATCGAGATGGATCTGCGGCTGGAGGCGGCCGCGTCCTCGGAGATGGCCGAGAACACCGCCGACGATACCGGCTTCCGCGTGCCGCGCATCGACTGGGAGCGCACCGGGCGCGACGTCCTGACGATGGAATGGATCGACGGCATCAAGATGAGCGATGTTGCGGCCATCGTCGCGGCCGGCCACGACACCAAGCGGCTCGGCGTGCTGATCGTCCAGTCCTTCCTGCGCCATGCCATGCGCGACGGCTTCTTCCACGCCGACATGCACCAGGGAAACCTGTTCGTCGCCCCCGACGGGGCCGTGGTCGCCGTCGACATGGGCATCGTCGGCCGCCTGTCGGACGATTCCAAGCGCTTCCTGGCCGAGATCCTCTACGGCTTCATCCGCCGCGACTACCGGCGCGTCGCCGAGCTGCATTTCGAGGCCGGCTACGTGCCGCGCGGCCAGGACGTGGCGAGCTTCGCCCAGGCGCTGCGGGCGATCGGCGAGCCGATCTACGGCCAGCCGGCCGAGACGATCTCCATGGGCCATCTGCTGTCGCTCCTGTTCGAGGTGACCGAGCTCTTCGACATGCGGGCCCGGCCCGAACTGGTGCTGCTGCAGAAGACCATGGTGGTGGTCGAGGGCGTCGCGCGCTCCTTCGACCCGAAATTCAACATGTGGGTGGCCGCCGAGCCGGTGGTATCGGAATACATCCTCAACGAGCTCGGCCCGGCGGCCAAGCTGCGCGAGGCGCGCCAGGGCGTCGATTCCCTGTTCCATCTGCTGCGCAGCACGCCGGACTTCGCGGCCGGGCTGGAAATCCTCGCCCGGCAGATGCCCGACCTCATCGAGAAGGGCATCCGGCTCGACGACGAGACGCTGAACAACCTGGCGACGGACAAGCGCTCCAGCGTCGTCATGCGCCTGATCGCCCAGTGGATCATCGCCCTGTCGCTGATGACCATCGCCGTCGGCTACACCTTCGGATAGGCGCGGCCCGACGCGGCCGCCCTGCGATGCGCTGGATCGGCGGGGGCTTCATTGCCGCGGTGCCCGGCGGCCGCTAGACACGATCCACGAACATCCATCTTCCGCGAGGCAGCCATGGCGACCGCGATACTCTGGAACCCGATGACGGCGCCCGCATGAGCGGCCTGTCCGGCAAGCGGGTGCTCTTGATCATCGGCGGAGGGATCGCGGCCTACAAGTCGCTCGACCTGATCCGCCGGCTGCGCGAGCGCGGGGCGGTGGTCACGCCGGTCATGACGGCGGCCGCGGCCGAGTTCGTCACCCCGCTCGCCGTCGGCGCCCTGTCCGCCGCCAAGGTGTTTTCCGATCTCTTCGACCGCGCGGACGAGCATGATGTGGGCCATATCCGGCTGGCCCGCGACGCCGATGCGATCCTCGTCGCGCCGGCCACCGCCAATCTGATGGCGCGCGCCGCCAACGGCCTGGCCGACGACCTGGCGACGGCGATCCTCCTGGCCGCACGGGCGCCGATCCTGATGGCGCCGGCGATGAACCCGGCCATGTGGAATCACGCCGCGACCCGCCGCAACCACGCGACGCTGCTGGCCGACGGGATTCGCTTCGCCGGGCCGAATGCCGGCGAAATGGCCGAGGCCGGGGAGGCGGGGACCGGCCGCATGGCCGAGCCGGTCGAGATCGCCGAAGCCCTGCAGGCGATGCTGTCAGCCGGACCGAAGCCGCTCGCCGGCCGGCACATTGTGGTGACCTCCGGCCCGACCCACGAGCCGATCGATCCCGTGCGCTACATCGCCAATCGCTCGTCGGGGCGGCAGGGACATGCCATCGCCGCCGCGCTTGCCGAACAGGGCGCCGCGGTGACGCTGGTCAGCGGCCCGGTCGCGATCCCCGATCCCGCCGGCGTGAGAGCCGTGCGTGTCGAGACGGCGCGCGAGATGCTGGCGGCGGTCGAGGCGGCCCTGCCGGCGGATGTGGCGATCTTCGCGGCCGCCGTCGCCGACTGGCGGGCCGAGACCGAGACGGCGCGCAAGATCAAGAAGCATAGCGGCGGGGCGCCGAGCCTGGCCCTGACGGAAAATCCCGACATCCTGGCGACGATCGGCCATGGGCAAAACCGGCCGCCCCTGGTGATCGGCTTTGCCGCCGAGACCGACGACCTCCTCGCCAATGCCCGGGGCAAGCTCGTCCGCAAGGGCGCCGACGCGATCGTGGCCAACGACGTGTCCGCCGGGACCGGGGTCATGGGCGGCGCCGCCAACACGGTGCACATCGTCACCGAAGCGGGGATCGAGGACTGGCCGAAGATGGACAAGAGCGAGGTGGCCCGGCGGCTGGCCGCGTGGATCGCCCGGCACCTGGCGGGAACGCCGTCGTGACCGGCCCGCAGATCGCCATCCTGCGGCTGCCCCATGGCGCCGACCTGCCGCTGCCGGCCTATGCCAGCGACGGCGCGGCGGGCGCCGACCTGCGCGCGGCGTTGGCGGGCGAACTGGTGCTGGCGCCGGGCGAGCGCGCTCTGGTGCCCACCGGCCTGGCCTTCGAGATACCGGAGGGCTTCGAGGTCCAGATCCGGCCCCGTTCGGGCCTCGCCGTGAAGCACGGCGTGACGGTGCTGAACACGCCGGGCACGATCGACAGCGACTATCGCGGCGAGGTGCAGGTGGTGCTGGTCAATCTGGGGGCCGAGCCCTTCGCCATCGCCCGCGGCGACCGGATCGCCCAGATGGTCGTCGCGCCGGTGGCGCAGGCCCGCTTCACGGAGCGCGCCGCCCTGTCGGACAGCACGCGCGGCGCCGGCGGCTTCGGCTCGACCGGCCGCCGTTAGGCGGGACGGATCAGCGCGCCGGCTGCGAGGTCAGCTGGGCCACGGCCGGCTGTTCGGCCTGGAGATAGCGGCGGCCATGTGCGGCGACCGATGTGATGGTCGTGCGGTTCCGGCCATTGCGCTTGGAATGGTAGAGATTAACGTCGGCCGCGCCATAGACGCGGTCGAAGAGCTGCGGGGTGGTGTAGAAGGCACCGCCGATGCTCACCGACAGCTGTGCCGACTGCCTGCCGTCGCTGACGCTGAGCTTGCCGATGCTCAGGCGCAGGCGCTCGGCGACCGCCCGGCCCTGTTCCAGGCTGGTGCAGGGGAAGGAGATGGCGAATTCCTCGCCGCCCATGCGCCCGACGGCGTCCGACCCGCGCATCGAGCGCTTCAGCGCCCCTGCGATGGCCTTGAGCGCCTTGTCGCCGACCGGATGGCCGAGGCGGTCGTTGATCCGCTTGAAATGGTCGGCGTCGACGATGAGCAGCATCAGGCCCTGATATTGATGGCTGCCGAGCGCGGCCATGTGCCGGCGGATGACGACGTCGAAGCCCGGCCGGTTGAGGACGCCCGTCAGGCGGTCGGTCGTCGCGGCGCGTTGCAGCCCGTCATTGTGCTGCATCAGGCCGGTGAGGCGGACCATGAAATAGATGCTGTAGGGCACGGCGCTGATCAGCGGCACCGCCAGGGCCAGGACGAGCGAGCGGTTCAGCGCGGCCTGGCCGAGCCCGTCGAAGATGTGGAAGGCCGCGACCACCGACAGCAGCGTCACCGCCAGGACGAGCAGGACGAATTCGCCGAAGAGCGTGCGGATATGCTGGAAGGAGCGTGCCATGCGCAATTCTCGTTTGTGCAAAGGGCGCGAAAACCCGCCGTGAGCCGCCATTCTGGTGGCCGCGTCCTAAGCAAGGGTAAAGAATTGGTTGCAAATTGCATGGACCGGCTTGCCCGGCACGCCGGTTCTTCAAGGCGGAGAGTTCGGTGTGCGGCCTGTCGGACGCACGGCGCTCTAGCAAGCTTTTTCGGCGAAACGGCCGGCTTTGGATTGTCAGACCTCAAATCCGGCGACGATCCGGCCTAGGTTGAGGGGAATGACCGGGCCAGTCCCAAGGCCTGGCCGCCACAGGGAAGGAGACCGACATGGACAAGGTTGTGAAAGAGGGCGGCGCACGCACCCACGGGCGCGGCCGCATCTACGATTCCATCACGGACACGATCGGTGACACGCCGATCGTCCGGCTGGACAAGCTGGCCAAGGAAATGGGCGTCAAGGCGCATCTTCTCGCCAAGCTCGAATTCTTCAACCCGATCGCCAGCGTCAAGGACCGCATCGGCGTGGCGATGATCGAACGGCTGGAGGCCGATGGCCGGATCACGCCGGGCAAGACCACGCTGATCGAGCCGACCTCGGGCAATACCGGCATCGGACTCGCCTTCGCGGCGGCCGCCAAGGGCTACCGGCTGATCCTGACCATGCCGGAGACCATGTCGGTCGAGCGGCGCAAGATGCTGCGGCTGCTCGGCGCCGACCTGGTGCTCACCGAGGGTGCCAAGGGCATGAAGGGCGCCATCGCCAAGGCCGGCGAACTGGTGGCCGAGATCCCCGATGCGGTGATGCCACAGCAGTTCGAGAACCCGGCCAATCCGGAGATCCACCGGGTCACCACCGCCGAGGAGATCTGGAACGACACCAAGGGCGAGGTCGACGTGCTGGTATCCGGCATCGGCACCGGCGGCACGATCACCGGCGCCGGGCAGGTGCTGAAGCAGCGCAAGCCCGGCGTGCGCATCGTGGCCGTCGAGCCGGAAGCCTCGCACGTCCTGTCCGGCGGCGAGCCGGGCCCGCACAAGATCCAGGGCATCGGCGCGGGCTTCGCCCCGGCGATCCTCGATCGCGGCGTCTATGACGAGGTGGTGCAGGTATCGAACGACGACGCGTTTGAGATCGCCCGGCTGGTCGCCCGGCTCGAGGGCGTGCCGGTCGGCATCTCCTCCGGCGCGGCGCTTGCGGCGGCGATCGCCGTCGGCCAGCGCGCCGAGATGGCGGGCAAGAACATCGTCGTCATCATCCCGTCCTTCGCCGAGCGCTATCTGTCGACGGCCCTGTTCGACGGCCTGGGCGAGGAAGACGACGCGAAGTAGCGCCGCGCGTCCGGCGGGCAGGAGGCGATCATGGACGTCTTCGCGCTCGCCGAACGGGCGATGCGCATGGACGCGGCCAGTTGGGCCCGCCATGCCAATCCCTGGAGCGTCCGGGCCCGGGTGGCGATCCTGCCGCTCCTGGTCCTGGCGGTCTGGAACCGGTTCTGGATCGGCTCGTGGGCACTGCTGCCGGTCGTCGCCCTGGCCGTCTTCGCCCTGTCAACCCGCGGCTCTTTCCGCCGCCCCGCAACCCCGACAACTGGGCCTCGCGGGCGACCTTCGGCGAGCGCGTCTATCTGAACCGGAAGAATGTGCGGATCCCCAACCATCACCGCCGGGCGGCGGCCATCCTGACGTCGGTCACCGGGATCGGCGTCGTCGTCCTGGTCTACGGCCTCGTCAGGGGCGACGGCGGCGCGACGATGGCCGGGCTGATCGTGGCGGCCGGCGGCAAGCTGTGGTTCGTCGACCGCATGGTCTGGCTCTATGCCGACATGTGCGATGCGTCGGACGTTTACCGGAGCTGGCTGCAGCCCGATGGGCGCGAGAGCGCCGGGCGTGCGGCGGGGCGCCTGTCGGACACTTCAAACAGTTGAGATGTCGGTCCGGGCTGTCCGGCCGGCGGCTCCCGATGGGCCGGACGATGCCCCGGCCGCGACGGTAGGCTACGTTACGCCGATGCACGGCGCTCTGAACGCGAAAAAGTCCGGCGGATGTGGATCCGCCGGACTTTTTCTGCTCGCATGGAGCGAATGGGTCGTATCAGTACTGCGAGGCGCCGGTGGCCGGGCGCGGTGCGCCGGTCGAGCCGCTGGCGCCGGTACCGGCACTGGGTGCGCCCGGGCGAGGTGCGCCGGGACGGATCTTGCGCTTCGGGCCGGGCACGAGACCTTCGCGCTGCGCCTGCTTGCGAGCAAGCTTGCGGGAGCGGCGGATCGCCTCCTGCTTCTGCCGAGCGCGTCGCTCTGACGGCTTCTCGTAGGCGCGACGCGCCTTCATCTCACGGAAGACGCCTTCGCGCTGCAATTTCTTCTTCAGCGCCCGCAGGGCCTGATCGACATTGTTGTCTCTGACGTCGACTTTCAAAACGACTCCTTCCATCAGTTGATGGGCCGCGGGCCATTTCTCCGCCCTTGCGGGAGGATCGCGGCCGGGCCTCGGAATTGATCGGCGACCGTCAGTCGGTCGGCCAACCGGCTATTTAGCGC
This sequence comes from Aurantimonas sp. A2-1-M11, assembly GCF_036549475.1. Taxonomy (NCBI): domain Bacteria; kingdom Pseudomonadati; phylum Pseudomonadota; class Alphaproteobacteria; order Hyphomicrobiales; family Aurantimonadaceae; genus Aurantimonas; species Aurantimonas sp. A2-1-M11. The sequence goes on from NZ_JAZHLI010000091.1 coordinate 8,732, forward strand.
GCGCCGTCGGCTTTGTCGTCTTGGCCTTCGCCTTCGACGCCTTCGCCTCTGCCTTGGTCGGCTCAGGCGCCTCGGCCGCATCGCGCTCCATGCGGAGCTTCTTCAATCTTGCCGTCTTTTCCTGGACGGCCAGGCTTTCGGCGGCGATGATTCCGACCGCGGAGCCCTTGGCCGGGCGTTCCGGCGGGCCGGACAGAGCCGCTTCGGCGCGCTCGCGCGCTTTCCGGGAATTTTCCATCGTCACCTTCTTCCGCCCTTGTCCACCACGATACGCTGCAGACCCATGCGAAACAATATTGCGACCGGCGAGCCCTCGGGCCCGCCGGTCGCATCATGCGATTTAGGCGCGCTGAACGTTGACAGCCTTCGGGCCCTTGCCGCGGGTGTCCGGCTCGGTGTCGAAGCTGATCTTGTCGCCTTCGTTCAAGGAGGAGATGCCCGCGCGCTCGAGAGCGGAGACGTGAAGGAAGACATCCTTCGCGCCACCTTCCGGGGTGACAAATCCGAAACCCTTTGCTTCGTTGAAGAACTTTACGGTGCCGGTCTGGCTCATGGTATGACCTTTCGTCGCTGCCCCGAAGGGCGGTCGTCTGAAGTGTTCTCGCGACGCGATTGACTTCTTGAGTGGTGTGGACACGGCAAAACGCCGCGGCCGGAGATTCGGAACTTCACAAGGGGTACGGCGAAAGGTTTGGTTCTCGTCGCTCAGGTCGCGCCAATGCGCCACCAAGCGACCCGCCGATAATCGGTGGCGGAACGTCTGCCAGACTCCGGGTCTGCAAATACCCGAACCGATACTATGGGCTTTTCCGCGCCCGAACGCAAGCGGGCTGTCGCGAGAAGCGCCCGCCATCGGCGTTGGGGACGCTGGGAAACCCCGCTGCCGCAGGGCTCAGGCGATCGATTCAGCCCCTGCGGAATCCCGGCGGGCTGGACCATGGCGCCCGGCCGGCGAGCGCCGGCTGAGCCTCAGCGGCAATCCGCCTGCCGGCTGCACGGTGATCCGCTGCACCACTTCGGGCGGCAGGTCGCCGACATAGTCGAAGCGCAGGTGCCGCAGCAGGCAGGCCAGGGCGATGACGCCCTCCATCAGGGCGAAGCTGGCGCCGATGCAGACCCGCGGGCCGACCCCGAAGGGCAGGTACTGGTAGCGGTCCAGCGCCTCGCGATTGCCCGGCAGGAAGCGGCTCGGGATGAAATGGTCGGGCCGGTCCCACAGCATCTCGTGGCGGTGGATCAGCCATGGCATGACCAGCACCGTGGCGCCGGCGGGAATGTCGACGTCGCCGACGCGGTCCGGCGCCAGGGCGGTGCGGTTGAGCGAGGGAGCCGGCGGATAGAGCCGCAGCGCCTCCTCGAAGGCGGCGCGCGTGTGCGGCAGCCGCTCCAGCCATTCGCTGGGATGCGACAGGGTCGGCAGCACGGTGTCGAGCTCGGCTTCCACCAGCGCCCGCTCTTCCGGTGCCTGGCTGAGGAGGTACAGCGTCCAGGTCAGCGACCGGGCCGTGGTCTCGTGGCCGGCGCCGATAAAGGTGATGATGTTGTCCTCGATCTCGCCGGCCGACAGCCCGTCTGTTCGCACCAGGAGCGTCAGGAGATCGTTCGGTGCGCCGTCGGGATCGCGGGCGATCTGCTCGCGCCGCCTAGTGATCGTGCGGGCGATCAGTTCGCGGAAATAGGCCATGGACTTGCGTCCCCGCAGCCGGCGCAGGCGGGGCAGGAAGGCGGGGGCACCGAGGAGGTCCAGCGGGTCGACCCGCCCCATCGAGCCCAGGAAGTCGCGGGTCGAGCGGGCAAAGCTCTCGCCGTCATCGGCGATGTCGTCGGTGAACAGGGTCGCCTGCAAGATGTCGAAGGTCAGCAGCGTCATCTCGTGGCTGCCGTCGACCAGGGTGCCTTCGCGCGTGGCCAGATCCTCGGCGAAACGTTGCGAACGCTCCTCCATGGTCACGGAGAAGCCGGCGATGTGGCGCGGCGTGAAGACCGGCGCGATGGCCTTGCGCGTGCGCCGCCACAGCGCCCCCTCGGCGGTCAGCAGCCCGTCGCGCAGCAGCGGCCGCAGGATGCGCTGGCGCAGCGGCTGCATGACGTAGTTCCTGGCGTTCTCCACCAGGCAGTGGCGCACGCCCGCCGGATCGTTGATGACGATGTTCGGCACGCCCAGCCACTTGCCGACGATGTAGGGCTCCTTGAAGGCGCGGGTGCCCCAGATCTCGATGGGGTTGCGCGAGGCGGTGGCGAGGAAGCCGAAGAAGCCGAGCGGCGCCGCGTTGGGCACCGGCGCCGGGGCGCGGAAGGGCCGCGACGCCGGTGGGGACGGGGCCGGAGCCGGGACGGAGAGGGTGTCGGACATGAGGATTGCGACTCGCCACGAGAAGATGGGTTCGCTGCTCATATGGGTGGGGGCGGCGAACGCGTCGAGCGGCGCAATCGTCGCGCCACCGGGCGGGACTCGCGATGTTGGCCCTGGAGCGCCCGCATCCGGTTCGGCCCGCTCACCGTCTCAGGCGTCGTCGGCCATCGCGTCCACATGCGCCGCCAGCCTGGCGCGCATGTCCGGCGGCAGCGGCGTCGAGCGGCGCGTCGCCTCGTCCATCAGGACGATCACCGTCTGCGCGCTCGCGCAGAGTCGGTCGTCCTGGAACAGGGCCTGCTGCAGGCGGATCGAGCTGTTGCCGAGCGCCTCGATGTGCGTGCCGATCTCGACCTCGCCCGGCCAGTTCATCTCCAGCCAGAAGTCGATGGCGACCCGCGCGACGACGAAGGCGGTGCCCGCAGGCGGCGGCGCCTCGCCGGCATGCAGGAGTTCCACCCGGCCGGTCTCGAAGAAGGTCGAATAGACGGCGTTGTTCACATGGCCCTGGCGATCGGTGTCGGCGTAGCGCAGCTTGTCGCGGGACAGGAAGGGGAAGCTGTCGCGCGTCGGTTCGCTGGACGGCATCGGCGGTCTCTCATGGTCTGGGCTGTGGCGCGACGGGGCGGCGCAGGGGCCGGTGGCGGGGAGCGCGAGCCGGGCGTTCCTGCCCCATTCCCGCCCCCTGCAGGGGGTAGGGCCCAGGGGAATCGGGTGAATGAGCTCAGGGTCTGACGAGGCTTGCAAGGAACTCGTCGTCCCATGCTGCGGTCATTCGCCTGAGGCGCTGTGAGTCCTTCCCGGGGTCTCTGC
>NZ_JAZHLI010000092.1:0-11803 GCF_036549475.1 Aurantimonas sp. A2-1-M11
CTGAAAGGCGTCATCATGGTCGAGAGCCAGCGTGAGATCGACGGCGCAACAACCCGCCAGACGCGTTTATACATCACCTCCCTGACCCTCAAGGCCAACACCGTCGGCCCGATCAGGGCAATCGGGTGAAGAAGGTGATGACAAGCGGCTGAAGAGCTGAATCTGTCGAACTCCTCTGATTCGTGCGGGAGGAGATTTCGATGGTGGAGAACGACGGCGATTTTGTCGCCTTGGCGGAGACGACGGTTTTTCTCTCTTATTTCAAGGAGATGCCGGATCATCGGCAGGCGGGCAAGGTTCTTTACCCGCTCGACGAGGTGCTGCTCCTGTGCCTGCTCGCGGTTCTGGCCGGGGCGGAAGCGTTCACCGACATCGCGAGGTTCGGCGAAAGGAAGCAGGACCTGCTTCGCCGTTTCCGCCCCTTCGCGAACGGCACGCCATCGCACGATCATTTGGGCGACATCTTCGCAACGCTCGATACGCACGCCTTCCAGCGCTGCTTCGTCGCGTGGGTTTCGGCTCTGACCAGAGCGCCGGCGCAGGTGATCGCCATCGACGGCAAGACCTCCCGACGTTCCGGTGGCGGGAAGAGGTCGAAGGAGCCGATCCACATGGTTTCGGCCTTCGCTGCCCGCCAACGCCTCGTGATGGGGCAGGTCGCGGTCGCCCAAAAATCAAACGAGATCGTTGCCATCCCCGCTCTTCTGGACATGATGGCGATCGAAGGGGCCGTCGTCACCATCGACGCCATGGGCGCGCAGCGAAGCATCGCTACAAAAATCATCGACAAGAAAGCCGATTACATCATCGCCCTCAAAGGCAATCAGGGAACGCTCCACAAAGACGTGAAGCTGTTTTGTGCCGAGCAGCAGGCCAGCAGCTTTCAGGATACGGCGACCAGCCGTTTCGAGACGGTCGACGGGGACCATGGGCGGATCGAAACACGTCGATATACTGCAATTCATGATGTAGAATGGCTACGCGAACGACATGACTGGCCCGGGCTGAAAGGCGTCATCATGGTCGAGAGCCAGCGTGAGATCGACGGCGCGACAACCCGCCAGACGCGCTTATATATTATACATCACCTCCCTGACCCTCGAGGCCAACACCGTCGGCCCGATGATCCGCGACCATTGGAGCATTGAAAACAGCCTGCACTGGGTGATGGACATGGTCTTTCGCGACGACGAATGTCGCGTGCGAACAGAAAATGCACCAGCGAACTTCACTACGATCAAGCACATGGCCAGCAATCTCATCCGCAAAGCCCCCGGGAAGGACTCACAGCGCCTCAGACGAATGACCGCAGCATGGGACGACGAATTCTTGCAAGCCTCGTCAGACCCTGAACTCATTCACCCGATTCCCCTGGGGCGGGCAATGTCGAGCGCCTCTTTCAGGATCTCGTTCTCCATCGTCTTGCGGCCAAGCAACCGCGCGAGGTCGCGGACCCGCTTCTCCAGATCGCGGACCCTCGACGTACCGACGACATCCTCGTCGGCCTGGACCGCGGCATGGCCGCCCTCCAGCATGCGGCGCTTCCAGGCAAAGAGCTGCGACGGGGAGACACCCGCCTGCCGCGCCACGAAGGACACGCTCATTCCCGGCTGCATCGCTTCCTCGACGAGGCGGACCTTCTCGGCGGTCGACCATCGCCGCCGGCGCTGAACGGAAGTGATCACTTCAACCCGAGAAAACGGGCCATCAGGAGCTTCGACATAGTCGTACTCATAGGCGGATGCCTATGCCTTATCGGCTATGCCACCTGTCCGGTCAAAACGGGGTGCGCTCCACCGGCCTGCGACCGCGCTTCGCCGGCTTCGGTAGAAACGGCGCGAGCGTCGTCGACTCCGCATCCGTCAGATTAGTCGGATAGCGCTTCGTCTTTCGCTCGATCGAAGCCATTCTCGCTCGGGTCTGTCGTCCCCGCATCTAGAGTGTGAATCATAAATCAGACCCAGGCAAAACCCATTCTCAAACGGTCTCTGAGCCAACTCACGGTCCAAATTAAAATGCGGCCGGAATGAAACCAGAATACATGGCCGTTAATCAATCGAAATGGGTGGTCGGGTTCATCGGGGTCCGCACTCGGGGCATGTCACGCCTGTGGGAACACACTCTAGCCGCACCAACAGGAGAATGCTAAGAGCACCACCTGCGAATCGAAAATTCGAACAACGAAACAAAACTGGAATAAAAGTTGGCGTCGACCGCTATGTCAAATGCTTTGGCTGACATCCGCAAGGGCATCCAGATGCACCGTGTCTGGATTGCGCTGGCCTACGAGGAGGTTGGAAACCAGCATCGACGCACGGCGCTCGGCCCAATCTGGTTGTTCCTGAATTATCTCGCATTCGCCGGCACTTTTATCTTTGTTTTCCAACGCGGCGATAGTGGGGTAGCAAACTACAGCGCCTATGTCGCAACCGGGTTGCTCGTTTGGTTTCTAATTATGGAGACTTTTAGCCAAAGCGTTGCTGTGTTTGTCCGGAGTGAAGGTTTCATAAAAGGAACAAGGTTGCCACTGTCTGTTTATGTCATGCAGCAGTCGGTGCAACTCTTAATACGCGCAGGATATGCATCAGGCGGATGCTTAGTAATCCTCGCATTTGGCGGTGTATCAATTTCAGCCGAAGCAGCTTGGGCCTTCGTCGGTGCCCTCGTTATCGTTGGGACGATACCAGCGGTGGTTATCCTCGTTGGATTTCTGGGCGCGTTTTTCCCAGACAGCCAATACATCATAAGTAATGCGATGAGAATAGGTATGTTTTTGACGCCGGTATTTTGGATAAATGCAGATTCAGGTATCAGGCAGACACTTTACTTTATAAATCCTTTTACATATTATATCGAAATTTTTCGATATCCGATTGTCTACCAAGAGGTTCACTGGGGGGCGTTGTATTTCTGCGTCACTCTTGGGTTAATATTGTGGACAGCGGCGCTATTTGTGCTGGGAAGCTGCAGCAGAAAACTGGTGTTTGTAATATAATGGTCTCGATAAAAGTTGAGGGCGCTAGCCTAACGTATCGCCTTCCAAAGACCAGAGCGTTGGTGCCCCGTCGCGCAAAGCTGGCGCGCTTAGATAGTCGGTTAGTTAGTTCTGATGGCCGCCAAGTTGTTAAGGCTCTGCATGACGTTAGCTTTTCACTGCAATCGGGCGATCGGCTCGGTCTCGTAGGCTCTAATGGCTCCGGTAAGACTACGCTCCTCAAAGTTCTCTATGGGGTTTATCAGCCGTCTGCAGGTCGTATCGAGATTGACGGTCGCGTTGACGCATTGTTTGATGTGAGACTCGGATTTAATCCAGAGGCGACAGGTCGCCGCAACCTAATTCTGCGTGGATTGATCAACGGCTGGACGCCTTCCGAAATCGAATCGCGTATGGAAGCTGCAATAAGTTTCAGTGAATTGGGCGAATTCATCGACCTCCCCTTGAAGACTTACAGCGCGGGAATGGCAGCGCGGCTAGGCTTTTCGATCGCAACAAGTTTCGAGCCCGAGATTTTGCTTTTGGACGAGTGGATTGGCGCAGGTGATCCGGCATTTCAGGCAAAAGCCAGGGAACGTATGGATTGCCTCGCTAGGAGCGCCGGAATCGTAGTCCTTGCTAGCCACAACCAAACGCTGCTCAAGCGAATCTGCAACAAAGTGCTAGTGCTAGAGAACGGCAGGGTGGCTACTTTCGAAAACGCCGCTGAATGGTTTGCTCGAAGCCCGGATAATTAACTGTAGGTTGGTTTGTCGTAGGTCAGGCCAAAAAGAGGTATGAAATGCGGATTGGCATACTAGGGACATTCGACGTCGAGAACTACGGCGATCTACTCTTTCCACTCGTTGCAGAGCGTCGCTTGCAAACGTTTTTCAAAGAAATACGTCTTGACGCGATCTCGCCGGTCGGGGGCACAACGCTGTTCGGAGACGCTGTGCCCAGTACCTCCTTTGAGGAATTCATACGAACGCTCCATTGCTACGACGCTCTCCTGGTCGGCGGGGGAAATATTATTCATGCAAACGCGTCGACGCTGAATCGATACATGACTGGGCATGTGTCGAGCGTAGCCTATGCCGATCTTTGGGCGGGGGTAACATTTGCGAACTTATACCACGCAGTACCTATCTGCTGGAATGCGCCGGGTGTATCGGGAGCCTTTCCCCGGCGACTAACTGACGTGCTTAGAAGTGCGGTGAGCGCTGCGGACTATCTATCGGTTCGGGATACAGCGAGCCAGCAATATATTCATGAGCTGCTGCCGAGCGCAAAGGTTGATGTCGTTCCAGACACAGCGTGGGATATCAACCGTCTTTGGACCGACGATGAAATCAAAGCGGCATACAAAAAAGCGTTTTCCACACGCGAGCGGGAGGTTCCGAACGGCTCGCTCGCTGTCCATGTCAACTCTCGTTATCTAGGCGGTAAAACGCTGCGCGAGGTCGCGGAAGCGCTAGATGATCTGTGTCGTCAAAAAAAGTCTACAGCGATATTGCTTGCAATAGGTCAGTGCCACGGTGACGAGATATTAGCACGTGATTTGTCGTTACTAATGGATACCGCACCGCTGGTGGTTGATTTGCCGACCAGTCTCTTAGAAATCTGTGCATGTATAGCGAAATCAGACGCATACATAGGCTCGTCGCTGCACGGTTTCATCACGTCTGTCGCCTTCGGACGGCCAGCAGCAATTGTAGCTAGTTACTCGAAGGTGAAGTTTAAGGGGATCCTGGAATCAATCCGCCTTGGCGATGCAATGTATGAGGATTGGACCGAAGCCTTCACTGCTGTTGCGGGTAAGGCGGCAACGGGGCGGATGTCAAGTTTGATTGATATACGTGATGAACAACAAGCAAAGCTGGATGTCCATTGGTCCCGTATTGCAACGATAATCCGTGAATCAAGCAGTAATAGACCGGAACGTTCGCGAAACGTTGATTCCGATATCGCGAATCAGAAGATAGAATTTGAAAGCTATCGTTTCGCTGTTGTCAACAACGCAGCTCTTGAGCTTTTAGAGATCACCAGAGATCAACGCGTGAGCTCTCAGAGCCTGCGTTCCGAAGTCAGACGGCAGAATGTTCAGATTGCGAACCTGAACGAGCAGATCGTTGAGCAGAATGTTCAGATTGCGAACCTGAACGAGCAGATCGTTGAGATGCAGATTAGATCTGACCAGCTTCGGGACGCATTGCGACGGTCGCGAAAGGCATATCGTGATATAACTCAATCGCGATCATGGCGTATTACAACGCCTCTCAGGGTGCTCACCGCAAAGCTAAAAGCGTCGTCGACGTTTATGAGATATATCAAGCGCATTCTGGCGGCTCGAGAAATTTTTGCTAGCAAACCAGAGAAGCAGTCGGAGGAAGCAAAAAGCGGCTTCGTTGGTTCCATAGAACATTTGCACCGGCGCACCAAACGGTTAATCCTTTCGAAAGAACAAAAAAAGATACTAGGGAATCCGAGATTACATTCGAGCACCTTCAATGCAGAACGACCATATCAACCGATCGATGCGGGTACGCTGGCAAACCGAATTAAGTATTATTCGGATGAAAGAGCTAATAGTACATCACGTCGCATAGCGGTTTTTTCGGCAAATTTTGGATCATATGACGGAATCAACCAACCCGAGTATCTGGATCCGGAATTTGATTATTTACTTTTCATCGACAAGAAGATTGAACAGCAACGTGTTTGGCAGGTTAGGGAACCGGCGTTCCATAGTGTCGATCCAACGCGCACAGCACGCTATGTAAAGACTCATCCCCATTTTCTCCTGCATAATTACGACTTCGCCGTTTGGGTGGACGCGAACATCGTAATTCGGGGGGATCTTAGAACCCTCATTGACCAGTTTATATCGTCTAATCTGGCAATTGCCGCGGTGCCGCATCCTTTTCGCGACTCGGTTTATGAGGAGGCGCTGGAGTGCATATGGCGCAAGAAAGACGATGCGGCGGTTATCGCAGAGCAGACGGAGCGTTATGACAGAGATGGTTTTGCAGGCGGCGAGATGATCGAGAGCGGTGTTCTAATGTTCAATCTGAAGCATCCGGATTTGCCCCATTTTCTCGCAACCTGGTGGCGGGAAATTGATAGGGGAAGCAAGCGGGATCAGATCAGTTTCGGATATGCTCTTGACCGATGCGGGATTGAATACCATCCGCTTACGCATCGCCCAAATAGTATACGCAATCACCCAAGCTTCGCTTTGTTGCAGCATGAAAAGAGTGCACGAATTGAGCATGCTGACATGTCTGCGAATGATGCAAATCAAGATCCAGGGCGGGTCGAGGGTTGTTACAGCGGGATCCGCGACGATCGAATTCGTGCAGCGAGATCGATAAGGACAGACGTGGTTGTGTGCGTCCACAATGCGCTTGAGGATGTCTCAGCCTGCCTGATGTCCATCGATGCCGCTCGGATATCTGATTTGCAGCGAGTGATTATTGTTGACGACGCATCGGATTCGCCGACTAGTACCTACCTCGTAGAGTTCGCAGGTGTCAGGCCTTATGTCGAACTTATTCGTAACGAGAGGCCTAATGGATATTGCAAGGCTGCTAACATCGGGCTTGGTCTGTCAAAAGCAGAGTTTGTCATTCTCCTAAATAGTGACACAATTGTAACCGACGGGTGGGCTGAAAAGATGGCTGACGCGCTCTTTACGACTGTTGGGGCGGGCATCGTCGGTCCATTGTCGAACGCGGCGTCCCACCAGTCAGTGCCTGATCATCGCAGTGGTGGGGGTAACACAGCAATTAATAAACTTCCCGCCGGCTACCAGCCCGAAGATATGAACCGATTTTGTGAGAGCAAAACTCCGATCGGTGAGCTCCCACGGGTACCACTTGTTCACGGTTTTTGCATGGGTGTCCGGCGGGAAGTATTTGATGCGATTGGTTATTTTGATGAGGCGAATTTTCCTCGCGGTTATGGCGAGGAGAACGATTTCTGCATACGCGCGAGTGATGCGGGATTTGATCTCATTGTTGCAACTCATACCTACGTTTTTCATGCAAAATCGAAGAGCTACTTGTCGACAGATAGACTGCAGCTAATGAAATCGGGATCACAATCTCTTCGGAAGCTACATGGGGCAAAGCGGATTGAGCGTTCTGTTTTGAGCATGGAGTCGAATCCCCATCTTGTCCGAATGCGCGCCGCGGCTGGGCGTCTCTATCGAGGTCGGTAATTTCAATCTTGAGTGGGGTTCTTGAATAATGATTAAGCAGTCAGAAAAATCTATGCTCAGTAAGCGTATTTGTACGCGGGAAGCTAGGATTGGGGTGATCGGGCTTGGCTATGTCGGCCTCCCGCTCGCGGTAGCCTGCGCGCGTGCAGGTTTTACGACAGTGGGTTTCGATATCGATGACTCGAAGGTCTCGTCTATCCGTACCGGTAGATCCTATATCGATAGCGTCGGATCGGGCGATTTATCGCTCTTGACGGCTGACGGCATGCTGACGGCAACGTCGGAATTTTCGCAGCTTGGCGGGTGTGATGTTATCGTTATTTGCGTCCCAACGCCTTTGAGCAAGAATCGGGAGCCGGATCTTACGTTCGTGGAAAGTACCGCTCATGTTATTGCGGGAAGTTTGCGTTGCGATCAGTTGGTGATATTGGAGTCGACGACCTATCCGGGCACGACAGAGGAAGTTTTGCGCCCCATATTGGAGAAGGGCGGGCTCAAGTCAGGCCAAGAGTTTTTTCTAGGGTTCTCGCCCGAGCGTGAAGACCCTGGGAATCTGGCGTTTAAGACCGTGACCATACCAAAAGTTGTTGCGGGTGATGGTCCACAGGCATTAAAGCTTGTCGAAGCCTTCTACGGGGCTGTTGTGGAAAGCGTGGTTTCCGTTTCCTCTCCGAAGGTGGCAGAAGCAGTGAAAATTACGGAGAACGTCTTTCGATCGGTAAATATTGCTCTTGTCAACGAGTTAAAGATTATTTATGATGCGATGGGAATTGACGTTTGGGAGGTAATAGAAGCAGCTTCGACTAAACCGTTTGGTTATATGCCATTTTATCCGGGCCCGGGGCTTGGCGGCCACTGTATTCCGATAGATCCGTTTTACCTCACTTGGAAATCGCGGGAGTATAACCTACCGACACGTTTCATTGAGCTGTCGGGTGAGATTAATCTATCCATGCCTAAATATGTGGTGGGAAAGCTGGAGAATGCCTTAGACGAAATTGCGCGGCTTTCGCTCGGTTCGGCAAAAATTCTAGTACTTGGTATCGCATACAAAAAGAATGTCTCAGATATTAGGGAAAGCCCATCTTTTGCGATTTTAGAATTACTGGCAAAAAGGGGAGTGTCGTTCGGATATCATGACCCGCACGTTGGGCAAATTCCGTCGACGCGCGAGCATCCCGCGTTTACAGGGTTGAAATCGGTAAACCTTGATGTCGACTGTTTCGAATATTTTGATGCCGTTTTAGTATTGACGGATCATGACGCGGTCGACTATGAACTCGTCGTGAGGCATGCGCGTATTATTGTTGATACGCGAAATGTATTTGGTCGACGCGGCCTTCGTTCATCGAATATCCGGAAAGCGTAATGCGATAAGGCGGTCAAGCGCATTGACGCGCTGTTCGACATCGAACGCGAGGTGAATGGTCGCCCTGTCGAAGAGCGCCTGGCGGTTCGGCAGGAGCGGAGCGTGGCCGATCTGGAAGACTGGATGCGCACCGAGCGGGGGTGGATTCCAGCGCGAAGCGCAACATGCTCATGAGAAGCGGATTCTGACGTCCTTGCCAAGTTCCTGGAGGAGGCACTGGAAAGGGGTGATGAAGCCGAGGCATTTTCGCGGCGTGGTGTTGAGGCTGACAATGGCGTCCTGGAGATCGGCTTCGGACAGGGTGTCGAGATCGAGCCATCTGGGCAGCCATCGTCGCAATCGTCCGTTGGCGTTTTCGACGCCTCCCTTCTGCCAGGAAGCGTAGGCGTCGCAGAACCAGGTCGACATGCCGAACAGGTCGTCGAGCAGGCGGTGGCGGGCGAAGGCGGTGTCGTTATCAAACGTCACCGAGGGGTGGATTCCAGCGCGAAGTGCAACACCCCCAAGCCGCTGCATTCGTTCCTGTTCTCAGCGAAGCTTTTGGATATCAGGCGGTTTCAATGGCGCAGCCGAGCAGGAGGATGACCTCAGCCCCTCAAAGACTCCGGCGAGATAGGCGGCGGAGTGTTGCACTTCGCGCTGGAACTCAGCGCCGATGAGGCTGTTCATCCGTACCATCGGCATCGTGCGCGCCGAGGCGAAGATCGGGATGGCGAATCTTGCCTACAACCTCACGCGCTTCGTCTGGCACGAGGGGAAAGGTGTGCCCGCATGACGGCGAAAGCACTATCTGGCCGGCGCACCGGCGTTCGGTAGAAGCCCAGATGCACAGACTTCCTCGCGTCAGTGCCGTTTGGGCCGCGGCACATGACCAAAGCCAATCTCACGCGCCTGAAACAGCCAGTTCTTCGAGGTGTCCACCTGGCAATCATGAGGAAGCTCGCACTCAACATGCTCAAACGCTCACGTCCTGGAATTTCCATCCGCCGTAAGCGAAAGCGATCCGGATGGTCAAACGACTTCGCCCGAACAATCCTCGGCCAAATGCGATAGCCCTGTCTTCCAGTCCTCCAAGCCTTGGCAAGGACGTCAAAATCCGCTTCTGATGAGCATGTAGCGCTTCGCGCTGGAATCCACCACCCTCTCGATATCTGGGGCGTTTTTGATCAGCGGGCGCTGCTATCAGCCGCTTCTGTGCTCTTGGAAGCGTAGCCCTTCGCGGACTGCATGCAACAATATTCTTACAGTACCAATCGGTCGGGCCGTGTTCATGGCAAAAACCGCTATCTGTAATGGCAAATACACCGTTGTCCGGATCTTCCAATGCCATGGAACATGTTCAAGGGTTAGAAGATTGCACTGGTTGCGAATGTATGTTCGCATCCGGCTCATATTCTGTTTCGGAAAATTTAATGGCCCAAAGACAAGTCGCGCCTCTCCAACGGAATGCGTGATGTATAGCGTTCGATCGACCCAGACTGACCAGCCTTTTGACCAAGCGCGAAAACACCATTCTACGTCGATTGCATCCATCCTATACGGCTCATTAAAATTTCCCACGTCCTCCAAAGCTTCCAGACTCAGCAGACATCCTGACGTGATAAGAAAATCCACTGCCCGGATATCGCGAGCTTTATCACAGGACCTCCTCTCCCGATAGGTAGGCGCCTTTGTGTCATGCCCGGGTGCCGTTATCGGTACAGGCCCTAGTGCGGCAATCTTTTCGCCACTCATTTGTATACTGCGGAAACTATCGATTAGTTGCTCTACTATACCGATATTCGGAAGAGTGTCTTGGTCGAATACTATCAAAAATTGATCGGATCTTTTTTTAGCTATCTTCACGAAATTATTCAATCCAGCGCCAATTCCTCGATTCGTGGCGAATTGGATGATATCAATGTTTCCCGTGATACACACTTCTGTTAGTTCTACTGCTTCCTTCGTCGTGATAGCGTCACCTGTTGGTCCATCGACCAGAATCACTGGTCGATGCCCTGTAGACGACAATATGGAGATCAAACTCTTTAGCTGATCGAATTGTGGGCGATAGACTGTTATGCCTACCGTCGCTCTAAGCTGTTTTCCAGTCAAACCGCCTCCACCATCTTGATTTGTGTCAATTCCGACTGGATCCAAATGGCGACTTGTGGACCCCCCGCCAGCGGTACGGATCAAATCTTAGAGCAGATCCCGCTCCCGCGCACAGATCTCATTACCACATGAAGCGGTGGCGATGGCTCGACAGCCGAACTGCGTCCGCATGATCCGCACCGATGACGGCCGATCGGATGCCATCCAGCACCTGAACCAGCGTCACCGCCAACCCAAAACAATCGCCATAAATCCCAGCAATTCGCCTTCAGAACGAAATTGCGGCGTTTCCGGAGATGCGGTCATTGGGCGCGTCCTGGGCGACACTGCCCGGGCAACCCGCCAAAGGAGATGACTGCCATGCCATTCTACGCTGCACTCGATGTCGCAATGGAGAAGACCGCCCTTTGCGTTCTCAATCACGAAGGTCAGGTCGTTCTCGAGATCAACGTTTCCAGCGATCCGANAGGAGATGACTGCCATGCCATTCTACGCTGCACTCGATGTCGCAATGGAGAAGACCGCCCTTTGCGTTCTCAATCACGAAGGTCAGGTCGTTCTCGAGATCAACGTTTCCAGCGATCCGAGTGCGATCGCCGACCGGCTCGAGCCCTATCAAGATGCACTTTCCCGGTTTGGCTTGGAAGCCGGACCGTTGTCGGAATGGCTGGTTCGCGGCCTGGTCGATCGCGGCTTTGCCCCTTTGCTTCTCGAAACCCGGCATGTGCGGGCAGCACTTTCGGCCCGGATTGCCAAGACCGATCGCAACGACGCCCGCGGGATGGCCGATCTTTTGCGAATGGGCTGGTTCCGCGCAGTCCACCTGAAAAGCCTGGACGCTCGCGAACAGCGCACTTTGCTTTCGGCGCGACGGACGCTGATCAACCGGCTGAAGGATATCGAAAACAGCGTTCGTGGGCTACTGCGCGGCTTCGGCATCCGCCTCCCGCTTGCCCTCCGCCTGAAATGGGAAGGCAAGGTAAGGGAAACCATCGCCGGACATCCAACGCTTTCGACCGCTCTGGAACCGCTGCTGGTAATCCGAAAAACGTTGCGGGAGCAGGTCGCTGTGCTCGACAAAAAGGTCCGCGACGCGGCCAAAGATGATCCCGTCTGCCGACGGCTGATGACGGTGCCTGGCGTT
>NZ_JAZHLI010000093.1:0-11107 GCF_036549475.1 Aurantimonas sp. A2-1-M11
ACTCCATTCGTCGGCAGAAAGGTTCATGGCGGCGGCTCCTCCAATTAAACCGCCCCAAGGGAATCAGCCGACGCGCAATCCGTCACCTACTGTCACATGAGTTCGGAGCCCTGGGTGGAGGCTGGCGGTGTTGCCTGCGCTTGGGCGTGAGTACCAACACCCACGATCAACGCAGCCGAGGCGCCGGCCGCGATCAGGAAGTCGCGTCGATCGAGAGCTGGTTCGTCCGCAGAGACATCCGCCACGCAAAACGCTCCTTCGCAGAGGAACAGCTTCGAGAACAGGTCCTGAAAGAATGCCACATCTTCGGAGCGCGCGCCATCGTACTTGCCAGTCAGCGTGCAACGACACCGGCATCGCGCGCACGCGTCGGCTATCTATGTGACGTGCAGCCGCGCTGAAGAGGGCTCGGCGATCGTCTACTATTCCGACAAAGGGCGCAGAACCGCCGACGAACCGTGTACAGCCGGCACTGCTGCCTACAACGAAAGCGGCGAGGCATATCCGGTGAGCTCAAGGTAGCCTTTCCCGCCGGATGTGCGGACCGCTCCCTCCCAATAGACCGGCAGACCGGTGGCGCGGCCGTCGAGTTCCTGGTCCTCGAACAGCGGCGACAACGGGAAGCTGCGCTCGCCTTCCGGCAGGCGCAGCGTCAGCACCTGCTCGACGGGATAGAGCGCATCGGTCCGGGGCGAGCGCCAGCGCCGGACGGCGGTGAACGTCACGTCGCCGGGCGCAAAGCGGGTGACGCTGCCGTCCGGACGGCGCAGCGAGCCCCCGGCCCAGACCGTCCGGTCGTCGCGATCGCGGATGCGGAAGGCGACCAGCGCGCCCCCGTCGTCGAGATTGAGGCCGACCCACTCCCAGCCGACCGCGCCGGGCGAAAGGAAGTTCGAGGACCATTCGCGATCGAGCCATGCCGTGCCGGTGACGCTCGATGCTGCTCCCTCGCGCGTCAACGTCCCCGCGACGTCCAGATGTGGCATGGAGTAATAGTGGCTGGCATCGTCGGGGCCCGGCCCCTTGCGGCTGTAGCCCTCTTCCCCTTGCAGGAAGATCTCCTGCGTCGGGGTAAGCGTCAAAGCGAGAGCGAAGTCCTGCGTCGACACCTCGGTGGTGAAGCGCCCGTCCGGTTCGCGTTCAAGGCTCCAGTCGCGCAGGACGACGGCGGCATCGCCGGTGGGCGCCTCGGCGATACCGAAGCCGGCGCGTGCGGCCCGCTCGCCGTGCAGGAGCCGGCCAACATCGGGGTCCGACAGGGCGGCATGGGCGAACAGCACCTGGGAGGGCGCGAAACGGCTGGGATTGGCAGGATCGACCTCCGGCCGACTGCGGAAGAACGTCACCTGGAAGCCGAGTTCGCTTCCATCTTCGGTGGCCAGCCAGCCGGTGACGTACCACCATTCGAGGCGGAAGTCCGGATGCGCGCCGTGATCGCCCGGAAAGGCGAGGTCGACGCCTTGTTGCACCCGGGCAAAATGGCTGTCGGCCTGAACCGCCACCGTGGCGCCGAGGAAGAGCGCGAGGATCGCAGCGAGCCAGCGCATCACCAGTCCTCCCGGACGGCGAGCACTGCGTTCGTCGCGGTCGCCCGCCGCCCTGCCAGCATGGCGGTGACGGACGCGGCGAAGACGAGTGCGGCGAAGACGGCCGCGATCGTGCCGACCGGCACGATCGTCGCCATCGTCCAGTTGAACGATTGGGGGTTGATGACGTGGATCAACACCTGGCTGAGCGCGCCCCCGAGCAGCACGCCGGCGACGCCGCCGATGGCCCCGAGCAACGCGCCTTCGATACCCAGCATCGCCATAATCTGCCGTTTCTCCACGCCGAGATGGGCCAACATGCCGAACTCGCGGACCCGTGCGATGGTCTGCGAGGACATCGTCGCGGCCACACCCGCAAGGCCGACGAGGATCGCCACCGCCTGAAGCACATAGGTGACGGCGAAGCTGCGGTCGAACAGTTCCAGCGCGAAGCGGCGTAGCGTCGCGGGCTGGGCGATCGAGACCGACGATCGCAGCTCGGCGGGAAGCGTCTCGAAGAGCGCGCGGCCGACGGCGTCCGGATCGGCTCCGGGATCGATCGTCACGGCCGCCTCGTCGCGCTCCGCGTCGCCGGTGAGGCTGGTATAATCCTCGCCACGGATCACCAGCGCGCCCTGTTGGCGGGAATAATCGCGCCAGATCCCGGAAACCGTGAAGGCTTCTCCATCGCCGATGGGCAAGTCGACCGTATCGCCGACGCTCCAGCCGTAGAGCCGGGCAGCCGGCTCTGACACCCACGCGGGGATTGACCCCAGCACCTGCGCCGGAGCTTCCGCGATCAGGACGAGCGAAGCCTCCGGGCTCTGCCCGTCGACGGAACGGGCGATCAGGGAGACGGGTGGTTGATCGGGTGAGAGCGTCAGCGGGATCTGGCGGCTGACGGCGAGGCCGGCGACGCCGGGCACGCCTGCCAGCCGGGCCTGAAGCGCAGGATCGAAGCCGGCGCTGCCCTCGGCGCGCAGATAGAGATCGGACGACAGCACCTCCACCAGCCATTCGTCGACCGCCCCCCGGAAGCTGGTCACCATCGTTGCCATCGCGATCACCAGCGCGGTGCTGGCGACGATGCCGCACAGCGCCGTCGCCGCCTCGGCAGGGGCGCCGTGCACATGGCGAACAGCAAGAAGGCCCGGCACGTTGGTGGTACGGCGCACGGCCAGAGGGGCCAAGAGCCGGCGCGCCAGCCAGGGCACGCCTGCGACACCGCCAGCCAGAAGCAGCGCCATCCCGACGAAGCCGAACACCGGCAGGCCGCCGACGGGCGGGAGCAGCGCAGCGAGCGTACCGGCCGCGATCAGCACGAGCGCCGGCAGGAACGGCACGGCGGAGCGCGGGTCGAGCATGTCGCCGCTGTTCTTCAGCGCGGCGGCGGGCGCTGCCTGCGAGGTGGCGCGGGCAGGCAGCACGCTGCCGAGCATGGCGGCGGCAATGCCGAGCGCGAAGAACACGGCGGCGGCGAGCGGCTGGAAGACGATGCGCACATCGCCGCCCCGGAAGTAGCCCGCGCCGAGATCGCCCCCGAACCAGCGCAGCGCGAATGTGGCGAGCGCTGCCCCGAGGCCAAGGCCGAGCAGCGCGCCGACGATGCCGATAGCGAGGCCTTCCAGCGCCACCACGGCGACGATGCCGCGGCGGGGCAGGCCGAGGGTGCGCACGAGCGCAAAGGCGCGAAGCCGCCGCGCCACCGACAGCGATTGCGCCGAGAAGACGAGAAAGCCGCCGGTGACGAGCGCCACCAGGGCCAGCATGTCGAGATTGACGCGGTAGGCGCGCGACAGGGCGCTTCCCTGCGCCAGCTCCGTCTCGTCGCTTCCCAGGACGACATCGCCCGGCAGCCATTGCGAAAGGGACCGCTCCGCGGCCCCCCGGTCGGCGAGGCTGAGATCTACGCGGTCGAGGCGACCGAGCCTGTCGAAGCGCCATTGCGCGGCGGCGATATCCATGACGCCGATCGCCTGCCCGTCCGCGACAGCGGGGAGGGTCCCGGCGATGACCAGTTCCACCGAGCGGCCGTTGGCGCTGACGGCCAGCATGTCACCGACCGCGCGGCCCGTCGCATCGAGCACGGCGCGTGAGACGAACAGGGCGCTCTCGTCGAAGACATCGGCGCTGCCGGTGTCGGGTCCGCCCGATTGCCGGCCGACAAGGCTCGGCGTCACGGAAGCGGCGCGGAGAATGTCGAGCCCGAGCAGCGTGAAGCGCGCCTCGCCCGCCCGTGCATCGAGGGCGACGACAGGGCTCGCATCCCCGACGCTAGGCGTATCGACGATCCGCGGATAGAGCATCTCGTCGAAGCCGAGCGGGCTTGCCGCGCGCACCTGGAGGTCGGCCGCGCCGTTTACGCTGCGCACGGCGTCGTTGAAGGAGGCGAGCGCCGATCCGTTGATCAGGTGGATCGCGAAGCCGAGCGCGACCCCGACGGCGATGGCGATCATCGTGCCGAGGAAGCGCGCCGGATGGGCGCGTGCCTCGCCGAGGATCAGCCATCTGAGCGCCAGGCGGGCGGAGACGAGGTCCGTGCTAGTCGTCATGGCGTTCCACGAGCCCGTCGGCGGTCAGCGTCAGGACGCGGTCGGCGATCCGGGCAGTGGTCCGGGAATGGGTGACGATAACCCCGGCAGCGCCGCCCTGCCGCACGGCGTCCGCGAAGAGCGCGAGCACCTTGCCGGACGTGTCGGGATCGAGATTGCCGGTCGGCTCGTCGGCAAGGATCAGCGCCGGTCGATGCACGAGCGCCCGCGCGATCGCGACCCGTTGCATCTCCCCGCCGGAGAGGTCGCGCGCATAGCCGTCGCCGCGGGAGCCGAGGCCGACCGCGTCGAGCATCGCGTCGGCGCGCGCGTCGATCGTCATGGCGTCGGCGGAAACGAGGGCCAGCGGCAAGGCGACGTTCTGGCGCAGCGTCAGATAGGGAAGGATATGAAAGGCCTGGAACACGAAGCCGATGCGCTCGCGCCGCAGTCGCGTCCGCTGCGTCTCGTCGAGGGGACCGAGCACCACATCCTCGATCGAAACCTCGCCCGCATCGCTGCCGTCGAGTCCGGCGAGGATGTTCAGCAGCGTCGACTTGCCGACGCCGGACTCGCCCACGATCGCCACCAGCTCTCCCGCCGCGACGGCAAGGTCGAGATCGGCGAACAGACGCCGCCCGCCCGGCACCGACTTGGCGAGGGCGCGGACGGTCAAGGTAGTTGCCGTATGGTTCACGAATTGAGTCTTTCGTTGAAGCAGGCGAGGCGAGATCAAGACTAGAGCGCTTCATCGCAGCGTGGCTCGCACAGTCAGAAGTCACGGGCAAAGGATTGGTCAAGCCAGCGAAGCCGGGAACGGCCCAGGAAGCCCGAGCCAATAGCGACCCTCTTCTGCCAGATGGCCAAGATCTGCCGAACCGTCGCGCTCCGGAAGCCGTTCCCCGACCGGCGGACCGCGATGTGCGAGAAGGTTTTGTCAGCCTTCGAGCCGGTCATCAGCATCTGCCGCGGAATGATCATGTGGTTGGCGCCGCGCAACTCGCCGATGATCCCCGTTCGGTCGTCGAAGACGAGCATGTGGCGGTCCCACTTCAGGAGCTCGGAGAACTCCCCGCCGCGAAACGTGTCGGTGTCGACCTCGCCGAACTTCGAATAGACATGCACCTCTCCGCCCTCGTCGTCGGGAATGTGCTCGAAGCTGTATCGCACCGCCCCCGCGGCATCGACATGGCGATGCGCCCGATCGTGGCGCAGCCTGGCCATGAAATAGGTTTCACCGTCTTCCAGTGTCACCTGGGACGCGCGATCCTCGTCGGTGATCTGCATGATGGTGTAGGTCGACGTGGAGGCGTCGTAACGCTCCAGCCGCCGGCGATCGCTGGTCATGGCACATTCCCTTGTGGACGTGATCGGGCAGGTTCTTCCCGGCCTGGTCGGATGGGTCTCCCCAGGACATTCGGCCCAGACCTGCCAAGCTATGGCCGTCTTGCGGCGGGAAAAGGGGCTTCGGCTCCGCGGCTGGCCGGCTCGTTCATGGCGGGCGTATGATGCCTTTCCGCCTTCAAAGCGCATGGAGCTTCGCCGCGCTCCTCAGCGATCAACGTCTGGCCCCCGCGGAATGGTGTTTCATGCAGATTGGCTCCGAGCCGCGGATCGACTTCGCTCTTCCCCCGATCCAAGAGAACGCGGCGGGGCGGCTGCGCACGGTCGGTGTCGAGGTGGAGTTCGGAGCGATCAGCGCGCGGCAGGCCGCCACGGCGCTCGCGGAGGGTCTCGGCGGCTCTCTCACCGAAGAGGATGCCCATGCGCTGATCGTCGGCGGGACGGCGCTCGGCGACCTGATGGTCGAGATCGACACGCGCTACGCCCATCCGCAACGCCATGCCGGAACGCGCTGGGGCCATCTCAGCAGGGCTTCAGCAGCCAGATTGGGCACGGCGTTGCAATATGTCGTTCCGCGGGAGCTGGTGACCCGGCCATTGCCGCTCGACCGGCTGGCCCTGGTCGACCGCGCCGTGGACGTGTTGCGACTGGCAGGCGCCCGGGAGACGGGGCCGGCCGCATTCGGCCTTCATTTCAACCCGGAGCCGCCGCGGCTCGACGCGCAGACGATCACCGCCATCCTGAAGGCCTTCATGCTGCTCAACGACTGGCTGCGGCGGGAATGCCAACCACGCCGCCTGACCCATCGCCTCGGCGTCGGACGTGATTATCCGCCGGCCTATGTACGGCGCGTAATCGCGCCGGCCTACTGGCCGGACCTGGATGTCCTGATGGACGACTACCTGGCGGCCAATCCGACGCGAAACCGCGACCTCGACCTCTTGCCCTTGTTCCTGCATTTCGACGAGCGGCGGGTGCGGGCGCGCCTGCCGATGGAGAAGATCGGCAAGCGGCCAGTCCTGCACTACCGCCTGCCGACCGCGCGGGTGAGCCAGCCCGGCTGGAGCATCGCGCCGGACTGGAACCGCTGGGTGGCGGTGGAACGCCTGGCGGCCGACCGGACGCAGCTCGAGAAGCTCGCAGCGGCCTTTGGCGCAGCCGCCAGCGCGCCACGGAACTGGGCGGAGCTCTCGGCGCGGCTGGCGTTCGAGAATTGAGAGCGGACGTATCCGCGCACTCGAGACGATCCGTGAGTTCCATGCGTTCCATGCGGGCAAGAGCAGCGATACGGTGCAGCGGACCCCGGCGTCTCATGCTGGCTCCCCGAGCTTTTTGCCGCGCCCGAGCTCCTGATCAGCAAAATTCTGATTGCGGGGAAGGGCCGGCAAAGATCAGTCCGCTATCCGATGGATCCGGCTGAAGCTGCCGGCCTTCCGGTTGTGCTCCGGGCACTCGCGGGCTAAGAAGCTGCCATGCCAGTGAAGTTGCGTGCCAAAAATATCTTCAAGCTCTTCAATGAGGCGGAGGGCGATACCGTCGCGCGCCTGAAGCGCGGAGAGAGTAAGGAAGAGATCTTCCGCGCCACGGGGGCCACCGTCGGTATCAATGACGTGAGCTTTGACGTCCACGAAGGCGAGATCTTCGTCATCATGGGCTTGTCGGGCTCCGGCAAATCGACCCTTGTCCGCACCCTGAACGGGCTCATCGCCCCGACTTCGGGCGAGATCTGGGTCGATGAGGACGATGTGGCCTCCTGCGGGGCGGAGCGGCTTCGTGAAGTGCGTCGGCGCAAGATCGCCATGGTCTTCCAGCATTTCGCCCTGTTCCCGCACAAGACCGTAGCCGACAACGTGGCGTTCGGACTGAAGGTCAAGGGAATGCCGCGGGCCGAACGGCGCGCAGCGGCGCTGAAGGCACTGGCACAGGTCGGCCTGGAGGCTCATGCCGACAGCTACCCATCGCAGCTGTCTGGTGGAATGCAGCAGCGTGTCGGGCTCGCCCGCGGGCTGGCAACCGGCCCCGAAATCCTGCTGATGGACGAACCGTTCGGCGCGCTCGACCCGCTGATCCGGCGCGAAATGCAGGACGAACTGGTCGTGCTTCAGAAAAAGCTGAAGAAGACCATCATCTTCATCACGCACGACCTGAACGAGGCCCTGCTGCTGGGCGATCGGATCGCCATCATGAAGGACGGTGCGTTCGTGCAGGTGGGCACCGCACAAGACATCGTCGCCAATCCGGCCGACGATTATGTGCGCGCCTTCGTCGCCAATATCGATCGCAGCCGCGTCTTCAGCGCCGCCGACGTGGCGCTGAAGCCGGCGTCGGTCCCGATCGATGCCACCCTGGCCCAGGCGTTCCAGGCCATGAAGGACGCCGGGAGCGGCGCGGCCCATGTCCTGCGGGACGGGGAGGTCGCCGGCATCGTGACCTGGCGCGGCATTTCTGAAGCCGGCCCGACCCAGACCGTCCAGGATGTCATGGTGACGGACGCGCCGGTCGTGGACGAGTCGGCGCTCCTGCACGAGATGTACGATGCCGCGCAGACAGGTCTGCCGGTGGGTGTGACGGACGGCGACGGCACGCTGGTCGGCGTCGTGCCGCCGGAAGCGATCTTTGCGCAACTCGCCGCCGGTGAGCCGGAGGCAGCCCCGACGACTGAGGATGCGCCGTCGGCTCTGCCCGCCCCCAGCTGAGCCTGGGTATTCCCCGGACAGGAGAAAGAATTGATCAATCCTTCCGACATTCTGGTGATTCCGTTCGACGACTGGATCAACACATTCGTCCGCGGGTTTCTCGTCCCGAACTTCCGCCCCTTCTTCCGGGCGTTGCAGGTTCCCGTGACAGAGGTGCTCAACGGGCTGGATGCCTTCTTCGCCTGGGTGCCGATGATCGTCACCACGGCGGTTTTCGCCGCGCTGTCGTGGCGCATCGTCGGACGCGGCATGGCTCTGTTCACGATTCTGGGCTTTGCCTTCATCGACATGATCGAGCTCTGGGGAGAGACGATGACGACATTGTCGATGATCGTCACCTCCGTCTTCTTCTGCACGGCGATCGGGGTGCCCGCCGGCATCCTGGTGGCACGCAGCGATCTGGGCTGGCGGATCGTTCGACCGATCCTCGACATCATGCAGACGGTGCCGTCCTTCGTGTATCTGGTGCCGATCGTCATGCTGTTCGGCGTGGGCATGGCGCCGGGGATCATCGCGACCATCATTTTCGCCCTGCCGCCGATCATTCGGATGACGAATCTGGGCATCCGCAATGTCCGCGGCGATCTGATCGAGGCAGCCGAGGCATTCGGCTCCACCCCCAGCCAGATGTTGTGGGAGGTCCAGTTTCCGCTGGCGCTGCGCACGATCATGGCAGGCCTGAACCAGACATTGATGCTCGCCCTGTCGATGGTGGTGATCGCCGCGCTGATCGGCGCGGGAGGCCTTGGCCTTGTGGTCAATACCGGGCTCGGCAGGCTGGACGTGGGGGGCGCGACCGCGGGAGGCGTGGGCATCGTGATCCTGGCCATTGTGCTCGACCGGATTACGCAGGGGCTGGTTGAACCCCGCGTGGGCGGCGCCACTTCTCTGCGCCAGACTTTTTCCGCTCTGTTCCGCGGACAGGGCTCCCGCGAACCGAACTCCGCCGCGACGAACCAGACGGTGGCCTGAGGCCAGCGTCTTTCCGGGCTCTGGTCCGGACCGACTGCCTTATCCGGTTCCGGATAGGGCATCCGACGACGAAACAAATGGAGACGAACCATGAAGTACAACCTCCCCATTCTCGCCGCGACTGCGGCGCTCCTGGTCGGTACCGCGCCGATGGCCGCCCTGGCGCAGGACATGCCCGGCGAGGGCACCACGATCCGCATGGGACAGGCCACATGGGACACCGGCTGGTTCCATGCCGAGATCTACAGCCAGCTTCTGGAGGAACTGGGCTACGAGGTAGACGGTCCGATCACGCTCGACAATCCGCCATTCTATCAGTCGGTGGCCCAGGGTGATCTCGACCTTTGGGTGAACGGATGGTTCCCGCTGCATGACACGTACCGCCCGGTCTTCGAAAACGGCGCCGAACTGGTTGGCGCCGTTGCCAAGGGCGGCGCGCTGGAAGGCTATCTGGTCGATGCCGCGGCGGTCGAAGAGTTCGGCATCAAGACGTTGGCGGACTTCAAACGCGACGAAGTCAAGGAAGCCTTCGACCGGAACGGCGACGGTCTGGCAGATCTGGTTGCCTGCCCGCCGGGCTGGGGCTGCGAGGTGAACATCGAGCACCACATGGACGCCTACGGCCTGCGCGAACACGTCAATCCGATCAAGGCAGGGTATGCAGCGTCCATGGCGGACGCCGTCGCGGCCTTCCAGAACGGCGAGCACATCCTGTTCTACACCTGGACGCCGAACTGGACCGTCAACGAGCTGGTCCCCGGCAAGCACGTGATGTGGATCGAGGTGCCCGAGGTGAATCTGCCGGACATGAGTCTTGCAGATGCTGCGACCATGGAGGGGATCGAAGGCTGCGTGGCCGATCCCTGCACGCTCGGCTTCCCGGCCAATGACATCGTACCGGTCGCCAACAGTGCCTTCCTTGATGAGAATCCGGCCGTAGAAGCCCTGCTGCAGGAGGTCGCGATCCCGCTGTCTGCCATTTTCGAGCAGAACGCGGCGATGAATGCCGGCGAAGACGACATCGAAATGCAGGCATCGGAATGGATCAAGCAGAACCGCGAGTCCGTCGATGGCTGGCTGGAAGCTGCTCGCGCCGCAGCCGAATAAGCTGACGAACCTCACGCCGTGAACGCGGCTGCTTTCGGCGGGCCCATTCGTTGGGTCCGCCGATCGTCTCCTCGAGCCTGCCGCTGACGTTTGGACGCGTGTCCGCGGCGGTATAGCGGCCGACCGAGGCTCTTCAGCTTGCGGGTTCGACCTTGCAGGCAAGGCGGGCGCCGTTCGCGGCATCGAACACATGCGTGCCGTCGAGGTCGAGCGAAAGATGCACCCGTTCGCCCGCTGCCCTGGTCCGCACGTCGTGGGGCGCCGCATGATCGAGCGGGGCGCCGTCGAGGCCGATGCGACCAAGGTCGTCTACACCTCGCAGACCTTCCCGACGACCGGCTACGGCACCGTCTACAACCTGACGCCGGAACTTCAGGACAAGATCCAGGAGGCGTTCATGTCGTTCCCCTGGGAAGGCTCGAAGCTCGCCGAGGAATTCGGCAAGTCCGGCGAGGAGCAGTTCATCGAGATCACCTTCAAGGACGACTGGTCGGTGATCCGCCAGATCGACGAGGCGAACGGCGTCTTGTACTCCTGCCAGTAACGGGGTCTCCTTTTCAGGTCATCCTGACCAGCCCATGATGAGGCGGCGCGGGCGCACAGCCCGTGCCGTTCCTTGCCGCCGGTAAACCTGTCCGGCGGACCCAATGCCCGCCGATTGCGGAAAGGCGACCACCCATGCTGACGATCGAGGCCCTCGAAAAGCGCTACAAGACCGGCGACCTCGCGCTGCGCGGCGTGTCCTTCTCGGTGGCGCCGGGCGACGTCGTCGGGCTGATCGGCCCTTCGGGCGCCGGCAAGTCGTCGCTCATCCGCTGCCAGGGCAATCGGGTGAGTTGGCGCGTGACATTTGGTGCAAGTACTGAATCTGTGGGTTCCCAATTGATTCGATTGGGAGATTGCGGGAATGGCTGTGTCCGACGAGGCGGTA
>NZ_JAZHLI010000094.1:0-10925 GCF_036549475.1 Aurantimonas sp. A2-1-M11
AGTGCCACCGACAAAAAGTCCCTCAAATCGCGGCGAAAACTCGCCGGCTGGTCTCCCGACTACCTCGCAAAACTCCTCGATCCGACGGCATGAAATATGCATTCGGAGCCCTGGAAGGCCGTCCCGTTGGGGCGGCCTTTTTCATGTGCGCTGAGCATCAGCGATAGCGACGCACGGCACGCAGGCCACCAGAGACGCACGGTGTGCCTTGCAACAATCGCAACACTTCGTACGCCTTACGAAGACACGGTGGCCACCGTGAATGCGGTTGCCGTTTCGCCGCAAGTGGTTATTTTGGAACCAATCCAAATCATGAGGAGCCGCTCGGCGGCACCTGCCTAACCCGCCGCCCGTAAGGAGGCTCCCTTGATCAGTTTCACGCTCAACGGCGAAGAGAAGACATTCGACGGCGACCCCGACACGCCCCTTCTGTGGGTGATCCGTGACGCCGAACGGCTGACCGGCACCAAATATGGCTGTGGCATTGCCCAGTGCGGCGCCTGCACCGTGCATCTCGACGGCATGACCCGTCGCTCCTGCATCACGCCGATCTCCACCGTGGACGGCTCCAGCGTCACCACCATCGAGGGCGTCGAAGGCCGCGAGGCAGAAGCCGTGCAGGCGGCATGGACGGCAATCGACGTGCCGCAATGCGGCTACTGCCAGTCCGGCCAGATCATGTCGGCGGTCTCGCTCCTGCAGTTCAACCCGACGCCGAGCGACGAGGACATCGACAACGCCATGGCCGGCAACATCTGCCGCTGTGCGACCTATCAACGCATTCGCCAGGCGATCCACGACGCCTCCGACACGCTGGAGGGCTGATCCATGGGTATCCAGACCATCAATCCCACCCGCCGCAGCTTCCTGCTCGGCACCGGCCTCGTCATCGGCGTGGCGCTGGCCTCGCGCTCGAAGGCCGCCGCCGCCCTGCTCCAGGGTGCGCCGGCCGGCGCCGAGGGCCCGGTCAGCGATCTCAACGCCTTCGTGCGGATCGCGCCGGACGGCTCCGTCACGGTGCTGTCGAAGCACATCGAGTTTGGCCAGGGGCCCTATACCGGGCTGACCACGCTGGTCGCCGAGGAACTCGACGCCGACTGGAGCCAGATGCGCGTCGCCGCGGCGCCCGCCGACGACGAAATCTACAAGAACCTCGCCTTCGGCCTGCAGGGCACCGGCGGCTCGACCGCCATTGCCAATTCCTACGAGCAGATGCGCAAGGCCGGCGCCACCGCGCGCGCCATGTTGGTGGCCGCCGCGGCCGAGGAATGGGACGTGCCGGCAGAGGAGATCACGGTCTCCAAGGGCCGCATCCGCCATGATGCATCGAACCGGGAATCGGGCTTCGGCGAGCTCGCCGACAAGGCCGCGACCATGGACGCCCCGTCGGATCCGGTCCTGAAGGACCCCAAGGACTTCGTCCTGATCGGCACCGACCGGCCGAAGCTCGACACGCCGGAAAAGACCAACGGCAAGGCTGTCTTCACCCTCGACGTCCTCGCCGACGACATGCTGATCGCCATGGTGGCGCGCCCGGCCCATTTCGGCGCCACGGTGCAGAGCTTCGACGACACCGAGGCCCGCAAGGTCGCGGACGTCGTGGACATCAAGCAGATCCCCCAGGGCGTCGCCGTCTTTGCGGAAAACACCTATGCCGCCCTGAAGGCGCGGGACGCCCTGAAGATCGTCTGGGACCTGACCACCGCCGAATCCCGGTCCAGCGAGGAGATCTACGCGGATTATCGTGCGCTGTTCTCCGGCGAGGGGCTGGAAGCGGCCAATGTCGGTGACGTGGAGCGTGCATCCTCGGCCGACGGCATCACCACGATGCATTCCGACCTCGTCTTCCCCTTCCTCGCCCATGCGCCGATGGAGCCGCTCGACGCGGTGCTGATGCAGGCCGAGGACGGTTCGATCGACTGCTACAACGGCTCGCAGTTTCCGGGCCAGGACAAGGCCGCGATCGCCGAGGTCTGCGGCGTCGATCCGTCGATGGTGCGGGTAAACATGCAGCTGGCCGGCGGCAGCTTCGGTCGCAGGGCCCAGTTCGGCTCGCCCTACATGCGCGAGGCCGCGGCGGCCTTCAAGGCATCCGGCATGACCCGTCCGATCAAGCACATGTGGACCCGCGAGGACGACATCAGGGGCGGCTTCTATCGTCCGATCTATGTCCACGCGATCAAGGGCGCCATCGATGCCGACGGCAACATCGTTGCCTGGGATCACCAGATCGCCGGCCAGTCGATCATGAACAAGACCGAGCTCGACGAGACCACCGTCGAGGGCGCCTCGGACCTGCCCTATGCGATCCCCAATCGTCGGGTCTTCGCCCATCAGACCCAGCTGCCTGTCCCCATCCTGTGGTGGCGGTCGGTCGGCCATACCCATACGGGCTTTGCCGTCGAGACCTTCGTGGACGAGTTGCTCGAGAAGGCCGGAAAGGATCCCGTCGAGGGCCGGCTGGCGCTGCTCGGCGACCATCCGCGTCACGCAGGCGTCCTGAAGAAGGTCGCCGAGATGGCCGACTGGGGCTCGCCGGCACCGGACGGGCGCCAGCGCGGCGTCGCCGTCCACAAGAGCTTCAACACCTATGTCGCGGAGATCGCCGAGGTCTCGATCGGCGACGACGGCACACCGCGGGTCCACAAGGTCTGGTGCGCGGTCGATTGCGGCGTCGCGGTCAATCCCAACATCATTCGGGCGCAGATGGAGGGCGGCATCGGCTACGGCCTCGGCGCCGTGCTGTTCGACCAGATCACGCTGGGGGACGGCGGCCGGGTGGTCCAGTCCAACTTCCACGATTATCGCTCGCTGCGCATCAACGAGATGCCGGAGGTCGAGGTTTCCATCATCCCCTCCAGCGAGCCGCCGACGGGCGTCGGAGAGCCGGGCGTTCCGCCCATCGGCCCTGCCGTCGCCAATGCCTGGCGTCGCCTGACCGGCCAGCCGGTCCGCCGCCTGCCGATCGTCGGCAATTTCGTCTCGTGAACAGGACAGCATTCGTGACGCCAAAGACACCTCTGGCCGGCCTCCTTGCCGGCATCGCGCTCGCCGCTGGCCTGGTCATGGGGCCGGCGGTCGCCTTCGGACAGGAACGCGCGCCCGCGGCGCCCGAACCCTCGACGCCCGCCATCGCGCCACAGCCGGACGCCAACCGCACCCTGAAGCCGGTCTCGGCCTTCGACGGCATTGCCGACGAGACCGAGCGGTCGATCGCGATCTTCCAGGAAACCGGCAAGGTGCTGCTGCATCCGCGCTGCGTGAACTGCCACCCGGCCGGCAATTCGCCGCTGCAGGGCATGGATATGCGCAAGCACCAGCCGCCGGTCGTGCGCGGCGACTCAAACTTCGGCGCGCCCGGCATGGTGTGCAACACCTGCCACGGCCCGGAGAATGTCGCCGTCGTGGCGCAGGCCGAGGGCGTCGGCTCGATCCCCGGCAATCCGAACTGGCACGTCGCGCCCATCGAGATGGCCTGGGAGAGCCGTTCGCTCGCCGAGATCTGCGTCCAGATCAAGGACCAGGACCGCAATGGCGGCAAGACGCTGGCCGAACTGGTCGAGCACATGGCGTCCGACGACCTCGTCGGCTGGGGCTGGAATCCGGGTCAGGGCCGCGACAAGGTCCCCGGCACCCAGGAACAGTTCGGCGCGCTCTACGAAGCCTGGGCCGCGACCGGCGCCCATTGCCCGGCCGGGTAATCGTCGCCCACACATGACGACATCCGGCAGGCGGGTCCCTCGGGGCCCGCCTGTTTCGTTTGTGCGCGGACACCGCGCCTGAACCGATTTTACCCGGCACCGCCCCTTTCGATCCGGCGGCGCGCCCGGTAAGCCATGCCCGAAACATACACGAGCTGCGAAGGGCACATGATGAGCACCCGAACCGAAACCGATTCCATCGGCGCCATCGAAGTCGAGGCCGACCGCTACTGGGGCGCCCAGACCGAACGGTCGCGCAACAATTTCCGCATCGGCGGCGACCGCCAGCCACTGCCGCTCATCCACGCCCTCGCCCTCGTCAAGAAGGCCGCAGCACGGGTGAACACCTCGATGGGCCGACTCGACGGGCAGGTCGCCGACGCCATCGAGAGCGCGGCCGACGAGATCGTCGCCGGCAAGCTGGATGATCACTTCCCCCTCGTGGTCTGGCAGACGGGCTCCGGCACACAGACGAACATGAACGTCAACGAGGTCATCTCTAACCGGGCGATCGAGATGCTCGGCGGTACCATGGGCACCAAGAAGCCGGTCCATCCCAACGACCACGTGAACATGAGCCAGTCGTCCAACGACGTCTTCCCGACCGCCATGCATGTGGCGACGGTGCTCGAGACCAGGCGCCTGCTCCTGCCGGCGCTCGACAGGCTGCACGCCTCGCTGGACGCCAAGGCCCGGCAATATGCGTCGATCATCAAGATCGGGCGCACCCATACCCAGGACGCCACGCCGGTGACCC
The DNA here is from genome assembly GCF_036549475.1 of Aurantimonas sp. A2-1-M11. NCBI lineage: Bacteria > Pseudomonadati > Pseudomonadota > Alphaproteobacteria > Hyphomicrobiales > Aurantimonadaceae > Aurantimonas > Aurantimonas sp. A2-1-M11. Next base: position 4,459 of record NZ_JAZHLI010000094.1, read on the forward strand.
TCGGCCAGGAATTTTCCGGCTATGCGGCCGCGCTGGAACTGTCGAAGAAGCGCATCGGCGACGCTCTCGACGGTGTGCTGGCGCTGGCTCAGGGCGGCACTGCCGTCGGCACCGGCCTCAACGCGCCCGAGGGCTTCGACACGGCGATCGCCGCGGAAGTCGCGCGCCTGACCGGCGAGGAATTCCGCACCGCGACCAACAAGTTCGAGGCGCTGGCCTCGCACGGTGCGCTGACCTTCTTCCACGGCGCGCTCAACGCGCTGGCCGCCGACCTGATGAAGATCGCCAACGACATCCGCTTCCTCGGCTCAGGCCCGCGCTCCGGCCTGGGCGAACTCAACCTGCCGGCCAACGAGCCCGGCTCATCGATCATGCCGGGCAAGGTGAACCCGACCCAGGCCGAGGCGATCACGATGGTCGCCACCGAGATCTTCGGCCACGACACCACCGTGACCGTCGCGGCGTCCCAGGGACATTTCGAGCTGAACGTCTTCAAGCCGGTGATCGCCAACGCCGTTCTGTCCTCGATCCGGCTCCTGGCCGATTCCATGGTCAGTTTCGCCGAGCATTGCGTCGACGGCATCGAGGCCAACGAGGACCGCATCCGCAGCCTGATGGAACAGTCGCTCATGCTGGTCACCGCCCTGGCGCCGACCATCGGCTACGATGCCGCCGCCAAGATCGCCAAGACCGCCCATCAGAACGGCACGACCCTGCGCGAGGAAGCGGTGGCGAGCGGCCTGGTCTCCGAGGCCGATTACGACCGCATCGTCGACCCGCGCACCATGATCGCGCCGGGCTGAGACACCGCGCGAGACCGGCGACAACTGGCCCCCGAGCGCCGATCGTCGCCCGTGGTCCAGCGATCGTATCGCGTTCGGTTGACAATTCGTCGATTGCGAGGGGGATGCAAGCGCGATGAAGCCGGTTTACCTGTGATCCGGTTCAACCGACGAGGCGATGGCGGTTCATCGAAGCCTTCGACCTCGTCACTCAAGGAGCGATACCCATGAATGCCAGTCTCGTCCTCGCCGGCAGGGTTCTCCTGTCGATCATCTTCATCGTCTCGGGCTTCGGCAAGCTGGCCGGCGCAGCCGGCTTTGCCGGCTATCTGACCAGCCTCGGCGTGCCCGCCCCGCTGCCGATGGCCTATGTCGTCGGCGCGTTCGAGCTGCTGGCCGGCATTGCGGTCCTGATCGGCTTCCAGACCCGGGCCGTCGCCATCGCGCTGGCCGCCTTTTGTGTCGCGACGGGCCTGCTCGCCCATATCGACGACCAGACCGCCCTGTTGAAGAATATCGCACTGGCCGGCGGCTTCCTCGCTCTGGCCGGCGCCGGTGCCGGCACGCTGGCCGTCGACAAGCCGAAGCGCGAGAGCCGCTACGCCTGACAGGCCCCAGTCGCTCCGGCCGGAAGCCCCGCCGGAGCAGTCGGCCTGCGCGTCGTCCTGCCGCTACGATAGCCGTTCATAACATCCGTGCCACGAGTGTATGCGCGGGCCGAGCCCGTCGGATTCCTCTTCGTAAAGTTCGTTGCCTTGCCAGAATTTTTTGAATATAGGGTTGCGCAAGGGTTAACAGCGCTTGTGAATCACAATATCCGGGATGTGGATGGGGGACCATGACAGAACTTGCAAGCATGCACTCCAAGGAAGGCACCAAGGAATACGTTGCCTGGCTGTTGATTGAGCGGATTGCTCGCGAGGAGACGAGCATCAGACGCAACGGCCCGGATAGAAAGTACCTTCTCGACCTTTATGTCGAGTCTCTTCAGGCAACGGGCGGCCATCGCCCCGTTTAGATTTGCCCGTTTGCTGCCGTTTCACCCTGGATTGAGTGAGGATGACGCAGGGTAACTTCTAGCCCTTCGATGGTTGAAAATCGGGCGGTCAGGTCTTCCACCTCCGCAATGTCCTGGCGCTCGCGATCGACCAGCGAGCGCACGAGGCACGCCTCGGACCGCAGGATCACCCCGTCCGTCAGGATCTTCAGGTGGTTGGCCGTCAGGGTCGAGCCGGTGGAGGTGATGTCGACGATGACATCTGCCGATCCCGCCGCCGGCGTTCCCTCCGTCGCCCCCAGGCTTTCGACGATCCGGTAGCTCTGGATGCCGTTGCGCCGGGTGAAGAAGCTCTGGGTCAGCCGCCAGTATTTCGTCGCCACCCGCAGGCGCCGGCCATGGCGGGCGCGGTAGCCGCCGGCCACGTCGTTGAGGTCTTCCATCGTCTCGACGTCGACCCAGGCATCGGGCACTGCCACGACGACGTCGGCGTGGCCGAAGCCGAGGCGCGCCACGGTCTCCACCACGCGTTCGGGCTCGGCGATGGTCTCGCGGATCAGGTCTTCGCCGGTGATGCCGAAATCGATCGCTCCGTCGCGCAGTTCGCGGGCGATCTCCGAGGCCGACAGGAGCAGCACTTCCAGCCCGGGTGCGCCGGTGACGCTGGTGCGGTAGCTGCGCGAATCCTCGGCCGAGGCGACATGGATGCCGGCGCCGGCCAGCGCCGCCACGGCCTTGTCCTTCAGCCGGCCCTTGGACGGGATCGCCAGGGTGATCGTCATGACGCGTCTCCCGCCTGGCCGGCAATGCGGTCGAGCCACAGCGAGAAGCCGACGGCCGGCACCGCCCGCGCCGCGCCCAGGATGGTCAGCAGCCGGTCATAGCGTCCGCCGCCGGCCAGCGGCTCGTCCGAGCCCTTGCGGCGGGCTTCGAAGACCAGCCCGGTGTAATAGTCGATGGGCCGCCCGAAGGCGGCGCGGTAGCGCACCGTGTTGAGATCGACCCCGGCGGCCCGCAGCGCCAGGTTGCGCGTCTCGAAGAAGGTCAGCGCCCGACCGAGATCCAGCCCGGCCGCCCCGGTGAGATCGCCGATCGCCGTGCCGGCCTCCGACAGCGGCGCATCGATCGCCAGGAACTGGCGCAGAAGCTGCAGCGAGGCCTCGCCCAGCCGTGCCTCGGCGACCGCCACCTTCTCGATCAGCCGCTCCGCGACCTCGCCCGGCGAACGGCCGGAATGGGGCGGCAGGCCCGCCTCCTCCATCCGCTCGCGGATCTTGAAGGTCAGCGCGCCCTGTTCGCGGAGGCGGGCGAGTTCGGCGAATTCGGGATCCAGCGTGTCAAGTGCGCCGCTGCCGCCCTTGGCCAGCGCGGCCAGCGCCGCTTCCAGAAGGTCGTCATGGCCGAAGGTGCGCACCAGCCGCCGCTGCCAGCCTTCCGGCAGGCCGAGCGCCCGCAGGAACGCCTCGAACAGGCCCTGGTCGCCGAGGACAAGGTCGAGGTCGCCCGCGTCGAGGCCGCAGGTCTCAAGGCTCGCCAGCGCGTCGGCCAGCGCCCGTGCATCGGCGGTCGCGGCGTTTTCCTCGCCCAGATCCTCGATGCCGGCCTGATAAAATTCGCCCGGCCCCGAGGGCCGCTGGCGGAAGACCAGCCCGACATAGCTGTAGCGCCGCGGCAGCGCGGCGCCATGGGCGACATGGTCGCGGCAGACGGGGATGGTGAAGTCCGGGCGCAGGCATAGGGTCTCGCCGGCCTCGCCGCGGGTCAGGAAGATACGCCGACGTAGCGCTTCGCCAGCCGTGTCGAGATAGGGGTCGGCCGGCTGGATGATCGGCACGTCGACCCTTGCCGCACCGCGCGCGGCAAAGAGGGCGCCCAGCGCGGCCTCGAAGGGCGCCCCGGCGCCGGCGATCGCCTCGGCGCTCACCGCCTCAGGCCCCGCCACCGGCGCCGGCCGGGCCCGACTGGCGCGCGAGAACGGCGCGCACGGCCGCGACCATGTCGGCCTCGTCGACCAGCTCCTGCCCGGCCCGCGCCTCGCGCCATTCGGCATTGTCGGTGATCTCGGCCGACAGTTCCTTGCCCAGTGCCAGATCCTTGACCTGCACCTTGCCGGCGGCCTTCTCGTCGCCGCCCTGGATGACCACGACCGGGGCGTTGCGGCGGTCGGCATATTGCAGTTGCTTGCCGAACTGCTTCGGATTGCCCTGGAAGACCTCGACCGCCACCGGAACCGCTGTCGGGTTGCCGTCCTCGTCGGTGTTCAGCGCCGCGCGCAGCTTCGTCGCCATGGCCTGGTAGTCGGCCATGCGGTCGCGGTCCATTACCGTGACCACCACCGGCCCGGTGCGCTCGGACGCGTCGAGACGGCCGAGATTCTTCAGCGCCGTCATCAGGCGCGAGACGCCGATGGAAAAGCCCGTCGCCGGCACCTGCTGGCTCATGAAGCGCGACACCAGCCCGTCATAGCGCCCGCCGCCGCCGACCGAGCCGAACTGCACCTTCTGACCCTTCTCGTTGGTAACGTCGAACAGCAGTTCAGCCTCGAAGACCGGGCCTGTGTAGTATTCGAGCCCGCGGACGACGGAGGGGTCGATCTTCACTCGCCCATCGCCATAACCGGCGGCTTCAATCATCAGATAAATATCGCGCAACTCATCGGCGCCTACTGTCGAGACAGCCGCCCGTTCCAATTCACCCCGAAGATTTGCGAGAGTCAGCCCGTCCCCTCCCGGCACGGAACTTGTCACGCCGGAACCTGTCTCACCCCAACCCAGGATGTTCAGAAGCGTGGTTATCTGACGGTCGTCCAGACCCGCACCGGGCGTGTGGTCACCGGACTCGTCGCGCCGGCCTTTTCCGCTCAAAAGCGCGATGACCCCTTCGACACCGAATTTGTCGAGCTTGTCGAGCGCCCGGAGCACAGTAAGCCGTTTGCCGGAATTCTCCTCGCCGGCGAGTTCAACTGCCTCCAGCACTGCATCCAGCACCTTCCGGTTGTTGACCCTGATCACGTACTGGCCGCGCGGAATGCCCAGCGCCTCCATCGTGTCGGCCATCATCATCGCCATCTCGGCGTCGGCCGAGACGTTCGGCGCACCGACGATGTCGGCGTCGAACTGCATGAACTGGCGGAAGCGGCCCGGCCCCGGCTTCTCGTTGCGGAAGACATAGCCGGCCCGGTAGCTGCGATAGGGCTTGGGCAGGTTCTCGTAATTCTCGGCCACATAGCGGGCGAGCGGCGCCGTCAGGTCGTAGCGGAGCGACATCCACGCCTCGTCGTCGTCCTGCAGCGAGAACACGCCCGCATTCGGCCGGTCGGCATCGGGCAGGAACTTGCCCAGCGCGTCGGTATATTCGAACACCGGCGTCTCCACCGGCTCGAAGCCATAGGTCTCGTAGACCCGGCGGATCGTGGCCAGCATGGCGTCCTGGGCGCGCAGGTCGCTCGCGTCGCGATCGACGAAGCCGCGCGGCACCCGAGCCTGGACCCTCGACGGTTTCTTCTTCTTGTCGGCCATGTATGCGCTGCGTTCCAAAGGTTCGGCGGGCGCCGAAACGCGCCCTCTCCTGGGGCCGATCCCCTACCGCGTGCGCCCGATTTCGGCAAGGCAAGGCCGCGTTGCGGGATGATACCGATCGGCGACGCAGATGGTCAGATGGAAATGCATGCGGCGGCGGCAACGATCTGGCATGGGTCCTCGGGTCAAGCCCGAGGATGACGCACTTGATCAGGAGGCTACAGCCAATCGCCGACGTTTGAGGCGACGCGCTCTGTACGCGCTTCGGCGGGCGCCAAGGATGGTGGAAAGCCGGAACGTCAAAGACGCGCGTCATCCTCGGGCTTGACCCGAGGACCCATGCCTCGACGCCGATACCGCCGCTCCGCGCATGGTTGGCCGCACCGGTGACAATCATGCGCGCAACCCTCACCAGCCCATGCCGCGATACAGTTCGTTCCAGTCCGGGTTCACCGCCTCGATCAGCGCGATCTTCCATTGCCGGGGCCAGCGCTTCAGGGATTTCTCCCGCTGGATGGCGCTGCCGATGTCGACATGTTCCTCGTACCAGACCAGCCGGGTAACGCGGTAGGTCGTCACGAAGCCCTTGCTCAGGCCACTCTTGTGCTCGTGCACGCGGCGCGAGAGGTCCGACGTGACGCCGATATAGAGCGTTCCGTTCTTCTGCGACGCCATGATGTAGACGGTGCCAGCCATGACCGAATCGTCGATGGCTGATGCCTATCAGTCAAGCGGGCGGGTGGTTCAGATGCCGAGAGCCAGATGTCGACCTGATCGGCGGTTTCAGCGGCTTGGCATGGGTCCTCGGGTCAAGCCCGAGGATGACGCGCGTGCTTGACGTTGCGGCTTTCCGTCATTGTTGGCGTCTGTCGGCCGCCTGTCGACGTCGTTGCCACAGACAACGGCGACTATCTGCGGACCTTCAACAAGGTCGTCATCCTCGGGCTTGACCCGAGGACCCATGCCTCGGCGTCGCTACCACCGCTCCGCGCATGGTTGGCCACCTCCCCGCGCGCCCGCCGCGCATCACTCACCCCCACTGTGAATGCCCCACGCCCTCATACCGACCAGCTCATGAACTGACCGCTTTGATGTAGGGATAGTTGCAGAGGGACCGGATGCGGGCTTGATCTTTGGTGGCGCGGTTCCAGGCATCGCAGCATGCGTCGA
>NZ_JAZHLI010000095.1:0-10745 GCF_036549475.1 Aurantimonas sp. A2-1-M11
AGATGCGCACGATCGGCGGGGCCAACGTAAAAACAAATGTCATCTCGTCTCATGCGCCGAACATGGCACACCAGATCACAAATGGGAATCTTATGTCAGGTGGTGAACACTAGGGGGACAAGGAGTGATGACCGTGATCGCCGTCGAGTCTTCATCACCACGAAGAAAACATACCGCCCTCATCGCGGGGGCCTGCCTCATGGCCGGGGTCGCCCTCGCATATGCTTGGATGTGGCCATGTCTGCCGGCTTTCTCGTCGGCGGCGTCTTTATGGTCGCCTATTGGGGAGTCCGCATTCCGGCGCGTTTCTATCTAGTATACTGATTAACGAACGGGCGAAGGATCAGCTGTTTTCCGAAATAGTGAGTAGGCCATAGCACGCACGTACGCCAGCCGAACAACCGCAACGATCCGAACGCCATTGCTGTCTTCGGCGTGGCGACCGTGTTCCCTTTTTGCGTGCGTTGTTTGCGACGAGCCGCCGTAGCATCCGGTGGACTGCTCGCAGATCAGGGCGCGCAAAGTCGAATTGGACCCGATCTTCGAACTATCCATAAGGGCCCGCGGCGTATGAAAGCCGCATCATGAGGCCGGACACACGACGGAACTCGACCGCATTGCTCATTCCAAAGCCAAAAACCGCTTGCATTCCGGGGGGCGTCCACACACGAATGTGCGCTCGATACGCGCATCTACGAGAAGGGTCTCAACGTTTCCGATGCCGAGTTCGCCCGCCTCGACATCACCGGCGACGCCTTCCATCCCGAATGGAACCACACGATCAAGCCNATGTGCGCTCGATACGCGCATCTACGAGAAGGGTCTCAACGTTTCCGATGCCGAGTTCGCCCGCCTCGACATCACCGGCGACGCCTTCCATCCCGAATGGAACCACACGATCAAGCCAAGACAGCCGGAAGAGTAGCAGTTATCGATGCGGATATCCTTAACTGACGGGCGCGGTCATGCACCGGCGTCCGCCAGCCCGTAAAAGCCGCGCGCATTGCCACCGAGGATCGCCGCCCGCTCGGGCTCCGATAGTGGGTAGAGGAGTGCCCGAGTGATCTCCACCCAGCGGGCATGGGATGCCGCCAGCGTCAGCACCGGCCAGTCCGAGCCCCAGACGAGGCGTTCGGGCCCGAACCATTCCAGCAGACGGTCGAACACCGGCCGCAGAACGGCCAGCGCGTCCGCCGCGGTTTCGCGCTGGTCGGCCCGCATCTCGGTCAGAAGGCCCGACAGCTTGCACCGGCACGCGGTCTCGCGCGCCAGCCGCGCCATCCCTTCCTGCCACAGGGCATGCCGGGGATCGTGCGACGGCGCGCCGAGCGCCGGTTTGGCGGCATGGTCGATGATGACCGGTAGGTCCGGATGATCGCGGCAGAAGACCAGCAGCCGCGACAGATGCACCGGCAGCACCAGCGCGTCGAAGCGCAGGCCGGAGCGGTCCAGCGCTGCGAGTGCGTCGGCCTCGGGCGCCGTCAGCAGCCAGTCGGGATCGGCGATGTCCTGCAGCATCGGCCGCAGCGACGTCAGCGCCGGCTGGGACGCAAGAGTTTCGATGCGCGCGGCGCCGCCGGGCGATGACAGATCGACCCAGCCCACGACACCGGCGATCTCGTCGTTCTCTCGCGCCAGATCCAGCAGAAAATCGGTCTCGGCGTCGCTCTCGGCCGCCTGCACCAGCACGACCCGCCCGATTTCGGCCTCAGCCGACAGCGGCCGCAGATCCGCCGGCGCGAAATCGCGCCGGATTGCCGAGAGTGCCGGATCGTCATCGGCCTGCAGCCAGTGATAGTCGCCCCGCGACAGGCGCCAGGCATGGCAATGGGCGTCGATCCGATCGGACATCGCCGGACCTCAATTGCCGGCTGTCGGCGGAATGACGCCCTTGCGAATGATGAAATTGCCGTAGAAGCGCCGCTCGCCCGTCTGGACGATGGCATAGGCCTGGCGCGCCTGGTCGTAGAAGTCGAACCGGTCGACACCGGTGAGTTCGGCGCCTTCGGCCCGAAACAGGGCCGCCCCCTCGGCAATGACATCGGGCACCGCCTGCGGATCGCCGACGACATTCATGTAGCGCACCGCGTCCGGCTCGAAATCATCCACCGGCAGCAGCGACAGGATCGCCTGCACGGCCCGCGGTGCCGAGCAGTCCATCCGCAGCGTGGTGCCGTACACCGTGTGATGCGCCACCGATTCCGAAGGAAAGTTGGCGTCGGTGATGACGATCTCGTCGCCATGGCCCATGGCCGCGAGCACGCCGAGGATGTCGGCGTTCAGAAGCGGGTCGATCCCCTTCAGCATGGATTGTGCACCTTCCCTGTATCGATCTGGCCCGCGGCGGGATTGCCGGAGACGTATGCGCAATTGGACGGTCGCCTAGGGACGCTGCGCGCCGCAGCGGGTGGTGTCGATGGTGTAGATCGCGCTCGTTCCACAGATGAACAGGCGCGAGCGATCGGGACCACCGAAGGTGAGATTGGCGACGACCTCCGGCACGAGGACGCGGCCGAGCCGCACCCCGTCCGGGGCGAAGCAGTGGACGCCATCGGCGGCCGACACCCAGAGCAGATCTTCCGTGTCGACCCGCAGCCCGTCGGGCACGCGGTCGACCTCGCAGACGATCCGGCTGGACCCCAGACGGCAGCCGTCGACCACCGTCAGGGCGCGCACGTGATGCGGACGGCTGTCGTCGGTCCCGAATCCGTGGCCGCGGGCCCGGCCGGAATCGGCCACGTAGAGGACAGATTCATCCACCGAGAAGGCCAGGCCATTCGGCCGGTCGAAATCGTCTGCGACCAGGTCGACATCGCCGCTGTCGGGATCGATCCGATAGACGTTGTTGGCGCCGATCTCGCTCTCGGCACGGATGCCCTCATGATCGGAGATGATCCCGTAGGGCGGATCGGTGAACCAGATGGAGCCGTCGGACTTCACCACGACGTCGTTCGGCGAATTCAGCCGTCTGCCCTGCCAGTGCGTCGCCAGCACCTCGTAGGTTCCGTCCATGCGGGTCCGGCTGACGCAGCGCCCGCCATGCTCGCAGGAGATCATCGCGCCCTGGCGGTCGCGGGTGTGGCCGTTGGTCCGCTGGGCGGGCTGGCGGAAGACCCGCAGGCCGCCGGCCTGGGTCCAGGCCATCATCCGGTTGTTGGGAATGTCGGAGAAGCGCAGTTCGCCGATCTCGTCGAACCAGACCGGTCCCTCGGCCCAGATGAAGCCCTCGGCGATGCGCTCCAGCCGTGCGTCGGGCGGGAAGAACGACGCGAAACGGGGCTCCTCCACGGCCAGACATGACGCTGTTTCCACCATATCTGTCCCCCGTTGGCATTTCATCGAGGCCAAGGCCGCCTGTCGGTAGCCGCGCCTCTCTCCTCCCTGAATGTCACCGCGGAGGCTCACAGATCAACCCGCGCCTGCATGTTTCGCATTGCAGCATGTGGGAGCCGAAGTCCCGCAACAGGCGGACCTTATGACCGCTGCGCTGGTCGCGGCCGTCGGCCCGGGCCATAGTGTCGAGGGGAGCGGGCTGTTCTGAGGGATTGCAGAGACTGTTTACCGCAGCAGCAACAGGAACGGCGCGGGCCCTCACCCGGCGACAGGAGAGGAAGAGCCGACCATGCAGTTCGAACGTCGCGAAATCGGACGCACCGGCGTCCAGGTCACCGAATACGGCTTCGGCGGTGCCCCGCTCGGCAATCTCTACGCGCCGATCGCCGAGGACGAGGCCCGCGGGCTCCTGCTCGATGCATGGCAGGCCGGCTTTCGTTATTTCGACACGGCCCCCTACTACGGTTTCGGCCTGTCGGAACGACGCTTCGGCGATGCGCTGCGCGCGGTGCCCTGGCAGGAGGCGGTGGTCTCGACCAAGGTCGGACGGCTGATCCGGCCGGACCGCGGCCCCAATCCGGACCGGGACAAGTTCATCGACGCGGCTCCCTTCCGCTCCGACTACGACTATTCCTATGACGGCGTGATGCGCTCGCACGAGGACAGCCTGCAGCGGCTGGGCATCGACCGGGTCGACATCCTCTTCCTGCACGACATCGGCACCGTGACCCATGGCGCCGAGGCGCATCCGGCGCTGTTCCGGCAGGCCATGGAGGGCGGCTACCGGGCGCTCGACGAACTGCGCCGCAATGGCGACGTCAAGGCGATCGGGGTCGGCGTCAACGAATGGCAGGTCTGCGAGGAGGCGATGGACCACGGGCGCTGGGACGTCTTCCTGCTGGCCGGCCGCTACACGCTGCTGGAACAGACGGCGCTCGACAGCTTCCTGCCGCGCTGCCAGCGCGAGAACGCCTCGATCGTCATTGGCGGACCGTTCAATTCCGGCATCCTGGCGACTGGCCCTGTGGCGGGCGCCACCTACGACTACGAGCCGGCGTCTGAGGACATCCTTGACCGGGTCCGGCGGATCGCGAGCGTCTGCGAGGCCCATGACGTGCCGCTGGCGGCGGCCGCCCTGCGCTTCCCCCTCACCCATCCCAGTGTCGCGGCCGTCATCCCCGGCATGTCCGCCCGCAGCCACCTGGCGCGCAATCTGGCGCTTCTGGACGAGACCATTCCCGGTGGCCTGTGGTCGGACCTGAAGGCGGAGGGGCTGGTACGCGCCGACGCGCCGGTGCCACAGGGCTGAACCGGCGCATTCCGCAAGCCCAGGCTTCGGAATGCGCCATTTGGCCGGCTTGCCGGGCGTCAGATCAAGAGGTCGGCAAGGATGTTGTTGTCGGTGATGTCCTGGTAGCTGACGCCGTTCTGGTCGAAGCGCGCCAGCAGGCCCTCGAAATTCGCCGGGTTCTTGGTCTCGATGCCGATGAGGATCGAGGCGAAGTCGCGCGCCGACTTCTTCAGATATTCGAAGCGGGCGATGTCGTCGTCCGGGCCGAGATAGTCGAGGAAATCCTTCAGCGCGCCGGGGCGCTGGGCCAGCCGCAGGATGAAGTACTTCTTCAGGCCCTCGTAGCGCAGGGCCCGCTCCTTCACGTCCGGCAGGCGCTCGAAGTCGAAATTGCCGCCCGACACGACCAGGACCACCGTCTTGCCGCGGATCTCGTCCTTCAGGTCGCGCAACGCGTCGATGGCCAGCGCGCCGGCCGGTTCCAGGACGATGCCCTCGAGATTGAGCATCTCCAGCATGGTCTGGCAGAGCCGACCCTCCGGCGAGAGCAGGACGTCGTCCGGCGTGAAGCGCGACAGCGTCGCATAGGGTAAAGCGCCGATCTCGGCGACCGCAGCGCCGTCGACGAAGCCGTCGAGCTGCGGCAGCCGTACGCGTTCGCCCGTTCGAAGGCTGGTGCGCAGGCTGGGTGCGCCGAGCGGCTCGACGAAGCGGAACACCGGGCCGTCCTCGCCGGCGTAATAGCGCGCCAGCCCCGAGGCCAGGCCGCCACCGCCGACCGGTAGCACCAGCATGTCCGCACATTGGCCGTCCAGTTGGGCCGCAATCTCGAGGCCGACCGTCGCCTGGCCTTCGACAATGTCCTCGTGGTCGAAAGGCGGCACCATGGCAGCGCCCGTATCGGCCGAATAGGTCTTGGCCGCCGTGTAGCAATCGTCGAAGAAGTCGCCGACCAGCTCGATCTCGACGGCATCGCCGCCGAAGACGCGCGTCTTGTCGATCTTCTGCTGCGGCGTGGTCACCGGCATGAAGACCCGGCCCTCGAGACCGAAATGCCGGCAGGCAAAGGCAAAGCCCTGGGCGTGGTTTCCCGCCGAGGCGCAGCAGAAGCGGCCGGTGGCGGAGCCGGCGGCGATCCGCTTGCGCATGAAGTTGAAGGCGCCGCGGATCTTGTAGGAGCGCACCGGCGTCAGATCTTCGCGCTTCAGGAGGATGCGCGCATCGTATTTGGCGGACAGATGCTCGTTGAGCTGCAGGGGCGTTGCGGGAAACAGCGCACGCAGGGCATCCTCCGCGACTTCGACGCGTCGGGAAAATTCGTTATCGGACATGGATCACAGACTTGCTCTTGGGGAACCGCGACGGGTTCCGGAGAAACGCGCGGCCGGGAGATGCCGGCCGGAAAAGCGGAAGCTGTCTAGACGACGCCGCCGCGTGCCGAACGTGTCGAGGCGCCGGAAAGCTGCATGGCAGCACGGACGCCAGACACGCCGGCGCCGATAATCAGGGACGTGGCTCCGCCGATCGATGCCGAATGTGCCATCCTACGCCCCCTTTCCTTCGCCGGGTTTCTCGATGCGTCAGCCATCGACCATCGCCGCAGTTTTGTAAAGCCGCGCAGGCTTACACGAACAAATCCACCAGTTCGAACCGCTCCACGTCGACGATGCCCTTGTCGGAGATGCGCAGGCTGGGGATCACCACCAGCGCCAGCAGCGAGTGCTGCATGTAGGCGTTGTTGAGTGTGCAGCCGGCGGCGCGCATCGCCCCGATCAGCCGGTCGGCCTTCTCGGCGACGATCTCGGCGCGCTCGCTCGACATCAGGCCGGCGATCGGCATCTCGACCAGCGCCTGCTCCACGCCGTCGGCGAAGAAGACCACGCCGCCGCCGACCTCGCCCAGGCGATTGACGGCCAGTGCCATGTCCGCCTCGGACGTTCCGACGACGATCATGTGGTGACTGTCATGGGCGACCGTCGAGGCCATGGCGCAGCGCCCCGTGTAGCCGAAGCCGGAGACGAAGCCGTTGACCACGTCGCCGCTGCCCCGATGTCGCTCCACCAGTGCAATCCGGCAGATGTCCCTGTCCGGATCGGGCATGGCGACACCGTCGCGCACGGGGACCGGCGCCGTCAGCGCTCTGGTCGGCGCCTGATTCTCCACCACGCCGATGATCCGGGCTTCCACCGACCCGTTCGCGGCCGGCGGCGCGGCCACCTGGAAATCGTCGGCCGTCAGCGCCCGTCCCAGTTTCACCGTGTCCTTGGCGCTGGCGGGATAGGCATGGGCCGGCATGTCGGCCTCGAGCCGGCCGTCCGCGGCCAATCTGACGCCGCGGCCATAGACCGCGTCGATGGTCAGGTCCACGAGGTCCGAGACGATCAGGAAATCCGCCCGCCGGCCCGGCGTGACGGAGCCGATCTCGCGCTCCAGCTTGAAATGCTCGGCGGTGTTGATCGTCGCCATCTGGATCGCGGTCATAGGCTTCAGGCCACGCGAGATGGCGTGCCGCACCACGCGGTCCATATGGCCTTCATGCACCAGTGTGCCCGAGTGGCAATCGTCGGTGCACAGGATAAAGTGACGCGAGTCGAGGCCCATCTCGGTGATCGCACGCACCTGTTCGGCAACGTCGTACCAGGCCGAGCCCAGCCGCAGCATCGCCTTCATGCCCTGACGCACGCGCGCGGCCGCATCCTCCATGCGGGTGCCCTCGTGGTCATCCTCGGGCCCGCCGGCGACATAGCCATGGAAGGCGCGGCCAAGATCGGGCGAGGCGTAATGGCCACCGACCGTGCGGCCCGCCTTGCGGGTCGCCGCGATCTCGCCGACCATCGTGGGGTCGTTGGCGGCGACGCCAGGGAAGTTCATGACCTCGCCGAGGCCGATGATTGCCGGCCAGCCCATGGCCTCGGCCACGTCCTGCGGCCCGAGCACCGCGCCGCCCTCCTCCAGTCCCGGCGCAGAGGGCACGCAGGACGGCATCTGCACCCAGACACTGACCGGCTGGGCCAGCGCCTCGTCGTGCATCAGCTTGACGCCCGGCAGGCCGAGGACGTTGGCGATCTCGTGGGGGTCGATGAACATCGAGGTCGTGCCGTGCGGGATCACCGCCCGGCAGAATTCCGTCACCGTCACCATGCCGCTTTCGACATGCATGTGCGCGTCGCAGAGGCCCGGCACGACGAACCGCCCGTCCGCATCCACGATTTCCGTGTCGGGGCCGATCGCGTGGCTCGCATCGGGCCCGCAATAGGCGAAGCGCCCGGCGGCGACCGCGATGTCCGTATGCGCAATGATCTCGCCGGAATGGACGTTGACCCAGCGTGCGTCGCGGATCACCAGATCGGCCGGCCGGCGGCCCATGGCGACGTCGACGAGCAGCGGGGCGACAGCCTCGAATGGCGGCAACGCGGAGGATTGATCGGTCATCGAAGGGCTCCGCCGGTAAGGGATGAAAGCCGGTGCAACCTACTACCCGGCGTCACACATTGTTGTGATAAGTCGCCCTGATGGCTGGTTCGGATACAAGCCTTCGCGGAGCGAGAGAAGAACGGCCGCTAAACCGTTCCGGCTGCTGGTGCGGGCGGCGGGACTCGAACCCGCACGGGACGAAGCCCGAGGGATTTTAAGTCCCTTGCGTCTACCATTCCGCCACGCCCGCGCCGCCGCGACCTCAACCAAACAGGGTATCGCTGTCAAGATTCGTGGACCGAATGTCACAGTGAAAGAAAAAAGGATCGCGAATTGCGGCGGAAATGCGTAACGTTAGGTCACCGGCGGGTCACACCGCAGGTAAATACGGGGAAGGGAGACCGACGCATGACCGATAGCTCCAGCCGCAATGGACATGCTGCCGGATTCGCGCGGATTGCGCGCGTCGGAAGTGCCGACAGCGCCAGCACGGATGCGCGCGAAGCGCAGGGTTTCCTCGTCACGTTGAGGAAGCAGAACGCTGCGCTCAAACGGCTTGTCGAAGCACTCGATTTCGAGCGGAACGGCCGCCTGCCGGAGACCACGCACTTCTGATCGTCGGCAGTCCGACACGCAGCTTTCTGATGACGCGAACAGGCTACGCGGTTTTCGTCCGCTAGGGCCGCGCAGGTGCATGATCGCGCGGCCATGCAATCCCGGCATGATGTCGAGATCACAAGCTTCGCGTGCGGTCGCCCGAATTGGTCCGGACGACCGGCGGGTCCGAGTGACTCACCCGCCTGTCGGGCGGGTTCAGCCAGCGACCTTCGCCGCGATCTCTGCGATGTGTCGGCCCTGGAAGCGCGCACCGTCGAGTTCGATCTCGCTGGGCATGCGCGAGCCGTCACCCTTGGCGATCGTCGAGGCGCCATAGGGCGTGCCGCCGACGATCTCGTCCATGCTCATCTGGCCGGCGAAGGCATAGGGCAGTCCGACGGCCATCAGGCCGTGATGCAGGAGCACCTTGATCGCCGAAATCAGCGTGGTCTCATTGCCGCCATGCTGCGACGCGGTCGAGGTGAAGGCACCGCCGACCTTGCCGACGAGGGCACCCGTCGCCCAGAGCGGCCCGGTGCGATCCCAGAACGCCTGCATCTGCGAAGCCATGTTGCCGAAGCGCGTCGGCACGCCGATGATGATGGCGTCGTAGGTCGGCATCTCCATCGGGTCGCATTCCGGATAGGCGTGATCCGTCTTGAAATGCGCTGCAGCGACGACCTCCGGGGGCGCAGTCTCGGGCACGCGCTTGATGTCCACCGTCGCGCCGGCGCTCGTGGCGCCCTCTGCAACGGCCTTGGCCATCGCCTCGATATGTCCGTAGCTGGAGTAGTAGAGTACGAGTACCTTCGCCATTGGCGGCTTCCCTTCATCGTTGTGTCGAATGGTCGGTCGGCCACATGGGCCTCTGCCCTAGATAGACGACCCGTCGGCCCGTGAATTGTCGATCTGTTGCGACGCACCGTCACCCTGCCGATGCAGGACGCGGTTGTTCGCCACGGCGCCTCCCCTTGCCTTCCAGTGGAAGACGCCTTCATGTGCGGCTGCAGCACCGTCCGGATCGGGGTGGTTGCTGCCAATCGTCGAAGAAGCCGGAGCGGACCCGGCGGACCTTGTCCGCACGGCCGCTCAACCGAGTGCCGGAGCCTTGCCATGACCGCTCACCCCGCCGCGACCGCCGCGATGCTCGCCATTGGCGACGAGCTCCTGTCCGGGCGCACCAAGGACAAGAACATCGGCCATCTCGCCGAACTCCTGACGCTGGCCGGTATCGATCTGAAGGAAGTCCGCATCATCGGCGACGAGCCGCATTTCATTGCCGACACGCTGAACACGCTGCGCCGCAGCTACGACTACGTCTTCACCTCCGGCGGGATCGGCCCGACCCACGACGACCTGACGGCCGACGCGGTGGCGGCCGCCTTCGGCCTGCCCATCGGCGAGCATCCGGACGCGGTCGACATCCTGTCGGACTATTATGCCGGCCGCGGGCTGGAGTTCACCGCCGCGCGGCGCCGGATGACCCGCACGCCCGAGGGTGCGATCCTGATCGAAAATCCCGTGTCGAAGGCTCCCGGCTTTCGCGTCGACAACGTCTTCGTCATGGCCGGCGTCCCGCAGATCTTCCAGGCCATGCTCGGCAATGTCATGGCGACCCTGCCCGCCGGCCAGGCGATCCGCAGCGTCGCAATCCCCTGCCCGTTCGGCGAAGGCGACATCGGCGACCCGCTGCGCAGCCTGTCCCAGTCGCATCCGGGCGTGAGCATCGGCTCCTATCCGAAATTCGACGGCGACAGCTATTCCACCGAGATCGTCCTGCGCTCCCGCGACGACAGGGCGCTGGACAGCGCCGCGGCCGCCGTCTCCGCCATGCTGGACGACCTTCGCCAGGCGCGGCCGGCAACCGCGGGCTGACCGCCAGTTCGGGAAGAAAGGGCGTTGCGTCGACATCGGTCGCGCGCTTTCGCCCGGCACGGGCCCGCCCGCGTCCCGGGGCATGTCTTCCGTCGACACCGGCGCGTGACATCTTGCACGTAAGGGGAATCGGGTGAGTTGAATTTCACGAGATGAGGCTGACGAGGAATTTCTCGTTCCACCCGGCCTTCAATCGTTTGTTTGTCATCGACAGTTTGGCGGGATTCCGCCGCAA
>NZ_JAZHLI010000096.1:0-10361 GCF_036549475.1 Aurantimonas sp. A2-1-M11
GTGCGTCCTTATCAGCGTCGGTCAGCAAGCGTCGGGGCGGGTGAGTCATGGGAATCTTGACTCATATCCAGCCCCTCAAATCAAGACAGAATGCCACCGACGTGAGCAGTTACGCCGCTGGTGCTCAGAGATCCGGGGGAGACTGGCCTGACGATCCGTGTTTCCGGTAGAAGTGCCGGCTGGTTCCTCAAGTGGAATGGGAAGTTCAAGCGCCTCGGCGGCGTCGGCAGCCCCGATGTCAGGGCGGAACGTCGAGAGAGTGGCTACATCTACACGGGGAAGGATGCGGTCGAACTCGGAGGCCGGGTCCGTGAAATGATGAAACTCGGGCTCGATGTTGATGCGTACCTCGCGGCCCGCGCGCTCGGCGTGGGGCATGAACAGGCCAATGCTACCGGAGCTTCGATTGCGGCGCGGGACAGCGGCGCGTGGACATTTGCGATCTTGGCAGAGCGTTACATTGCAGAGAGCATTTCAAAGCCCACGATCACACGCACCGGCGCAGTCAAACCGGAGAGCCAGAAGACGATCAAGGAAGTACAAGCCCTTTTCCGTCATCCTGACGTCGCAGATGCCCTGAACAGGAAACTTGCGCGCGACGTCCAAAAACAGGACGTCGAGGCCATTCGGGATCTCTGGTGGGACGCCGGAGCGAAGGGGCGCCAGCAAAAACTGATTGTTTACGTAAAGTCGGCGTACAAATGGGCAAAGCGACGGCATTCCGCGGCGCAACTCGATGATGTGGCCCCTTGGTGGTCTGAGCTTCAGTTCAACGCATACGCATCCAAGGCAGAGATTGCCAAGATGGAGGGAAAGTTGGCGACGCCGCCGTTAACCGCGCGCGATGTTGCGATGGTCCTTCACATCGCCGAGCGCAATCGCGTTGCGCCGGATCGAAAGATTAGACTGGAGACGACGGAAATAGCACTTGCTGCTCTTTGGTGGGTCGCACTAACGGCGCAGCGAACACATGCCGCCTATCAGGCCACCATCGATCGCATCGTCGACAGAACTCGGCATGAGGGGTGGTACGAAGTCTCCTGGATTCCTGTCGACATGAAAAGCGGACGACACTTCACCCTTGCCATTCCCCCCATAGTCTTTGAACGGACGTTGGGCCGTGCCCTTCTCGATCCGCATCGCCGCAGAGATAGCGTCTGGGTTTTCCCGTCCTCAAGAACTAAACTCCGGGGGAAAGATGGTCTCTGATAAGCCTGTAAGCGACACGATCCTCATCAGTCTGCTCAAACGGCTGCGCGGGTTCAAGGACGGGAAGAAGGTGGCGGACGATCAACTCGCCGCAGCCGGTCTTCCTCATTTCACTCTGCATGAAATCCGGGATTCGCTCACCACGCACCTGGCTTCTCACACGAGCCTCCCAAGCGGGACGGCATCCGCGATCCTCGATCATGCCTCCAACGACGATGGAGACCATGACAATAAAGAAGCGAGTGTTACCCGAGAATACTACAACAAGTCCGAGCGACTGGGGCTAAAATATGCAGGCTTGGAGGCATGGGCCGAGGCTGTTTTTCACGAATATGAGAATATCGACAAACGGTATCGTCTGGAACGATCTCGCGGTCAGCTAGCTCGACGCCCGGTGATGCCGACGAAGAAGACAGCCAAGCGAGTTCGAGAACGAGCTGAAGCCGAGTGGGCAGCACTTGCCCAGCGGAGTGCGATAATTGCGAAGCAGCCAATTTCTCTTGATCTAGCGAAACTGCCGCGAGCCTCTGACGAGATAGAACTTGAACCACATGAGTTCGTCTCCCTCAGCGATGAGTAGTCGGTCGGTGGTCAGCTAGGCGTCTGCATCTGTTCGGATGTCTGTACTGATCTCAAGCAGGAAGCGTGAGCTCGCCCTTAACCATTCCGGCGTCGAGGTCCCACCGACGCCTTGCGATCGCAGGTTGAAGGGCTCACCTTCCTTTTCGGGCTTTGGATCACCCTGAGCCGACATGAGACGGCCCCCGCTGGTGTTGACGCACCGAACGAGGGCCTGACCCGCAACCTGGATAAGAGGTCTTGGGCTATGACGAGCCATAACTGCTTCGTCCCTTCGAGGAAAGAACGAGAAACGATGACCGCGCGGCCGAGCTGCCCGCGGAGATTGCACCGCGCGTTGATGCCGCGGTCGCAAACAGCCCGCGCCTGAGGCGCAGCACCCGTTCCGTCTTTCCAATTCAAACGATCACCGACCACCGACAGACCCGATGAGGCTTCGCCTCATCGCTGCCGCCGTGCGCCGTTTCCCAGCCTTTCCGGCTCGCGCCGCGACGTTCCCGGCTGCTGTCGCGGTTGGCGCTGATCGTCTCCCACTCGAAGGGATTTCTCATGCTTCGTTCTTCGAAGGGTGCCGCCGCGGCTGATGCCGAGCGTCCCCGCTATTCCTGCCACGTCCGGTTCGCGGACATCGAATCCGACCTCGACGCGCTGATCGGCAAGGCGGTCACCGCCGTCGCCACCAGCACACCGTCCCCGGACGCGATCCTCGGCGACTTCATCGGCCTGGCCTCGCTGATCCGGTCGGTCTCGTTCCACGAGGGCAAGCTGCTCGAACAGGCGATCATTGCCATCGGACAGCGCAATCCGGACCTCGTCGTGCTGTGGCAGTCGTTGCGACTGCCTGTGACCCCGGCGGCGCTGGAGGCGATCGCCCACAATCGGAGCGGCACCTTGCAGGGCCTGAGCTTCGATGCCGACGCCAGGACCCGGGTGACCTACACGCCCGACCTCGTGGTGGTGAACTGCCGCTATCGCAGCGCCGTCATCCTCGACGTGAAGCGGTCGGTCGCCTCCTATCTCGACACCCACCGCCTGGCGGAACTGAAGACCCGAATGCTGGCGACATCGCTGATCCTCCCCGACTGGCTCTACAAGGAGCACAAGCGATTGGCGGTAGACACGGTGGGGATCGCGATCGTCGACGGCGCCAGCGCGCCCAGCGACCATGCGAACGGCATCTGGGCGATGGACGAGATCGACGACCTCCTGGAGATCGAGGGCGCGGCCGAGGCGATGGCCGAACTGCGCCGTCGCTTTGGCGTCGAGATCCGCAGGCAGCTCGTCGCCGAAGCCCGGAGGCTGGTCGGCACGGATGCGTCGCTGCTCTCGCGTCCCGGTGTGGGCGATACGGCTCATCCGGAAGAGGACGGCCTCGACGAGCGCGCCACGATGATGGGCGACGACATCGCCGATGGCGCGGCGTTCGCCCATCAGGCTCCCGGCGACCGGATCGGAAAAAATTTCCGATCTGCGTCCCCACCGATACCGCGCAGCATACGCTTCGGCTTCGCCAGGGCCCGCCTCGGCGCCTGATCCGGCCGCAGCCACTTCCTCATTCTCCAATTCAACCACGCCGCAGCCGCCTGAGCTGGCGCGGCGCACGGGAAAGCCATGTCCATGCACCACTCCACGCCGACCCCATCAAGCCAGCAGACGCCCGACAGACAGCTCCTCCCACAACAGCCGGGCTTCCTGCCCGCCCCTCCGACGGCGGACGCCACCGACCAGGAGGACACGGCCCTGCTGGTCGGCCTGTCGCTCTGGACCGCCCGCCAGCACGAGCGATACGTCGCCAGAACGAGCGCCCGGCCTGGTGACCGCCCCCGCCACAGCTACCCGGCTGTTCTCGTCGAGACCCTCAGCCGCCACGCCGATGCCGGGGACCCGACCTGCCGCCTCGTGCTGGACTGGTTGCGGGGCAAGGACCTCATCGTGGCCAACGCCGGACTGGCTCCGCGCGAAGGATCGGTCTGATGGCCGGGGGCAAGCAGCAGCGCAGGTCGCGCAAACGGCCTCCGGCGGCACCCTCTCTCGCCACCGCCACCGCCACCGCCGCGGCCAGCGGTGCGCACGCGATCGCCGAAAGCGTCGCCACGCTTCTCATGATTGAACAGGGTTTGCGACAGAGCGGGATCGGCGTCGGCACCCTCGTCGACCTGCTCGATCTCGAGACGTCCGTCGTCATCATCCGTGCCGAGGCCCGGGGCTTTGCCGACTCGGCGAAACGCCTCCTGGAAGCAGGCGCCGTGCTTCCCGGCCGGGCCCAGACCGTCGACCTCGAGCACATCCGTCCCGTAGGCCACATCCGGTTCACCGACGCCGCGGACGTCCGGTGGCGCATCGTGTCGATGCTCTGCGAGACCGACAACGCCGATCAGGAGAGTGAGGACGAGACAATCCTGCGCGTGCGGATCGCCCACACCGCCCGGGCCGGACATCCCCTGCTGGTGATCGCGGAAACGGATCGGATCCCGCCACTGCTGACGCTGGCCGCCGACCGGGTGCTGGATGCCGGGCGCCTCGACGCACCGACCATTGCCAGAACGGCGGCGCTGATCGCCGGGCACGATAATGGCCACGTGCAGTCGGCGATCGCGGCTGCATCCCTGGACCCGGCACGCC
Source organism: Aurantimonas sp. A2-1-M11 (assembly GCF_036549475.1). NCBI lineage: Bacteria > Pseudomonadati > Pseudomonadota > Alphaproteobacteria > Hyphomicrobiales > Aurantimonadaceae > Aurantimonas > Aurantimonas sp. A2-1-M11. The sequence goes on from NZ_JAZHLI010000096.1 coordinate 4,411, forward strand.
TGTCGGTCGGTGATCTGTCGCTGGCGATCCGGCCCGGCGTGCCGATCGACCGGATGATCGCCGTGCTGACACATCTGGCCACGATCGACGCCGACGGCGACGGCGACGGCGACGGCGAGGATGCGGGTATGGCAATGTCGGACGCCCGGCGCAGATGGTCCCAGGGTGATCGCGACTGGGACCGACCGCCAAACAGCCTGTCGGCGAACAGCGGGAATCGCCATCGCACCAGCAAGCGGGCTGCCTCCGTTCCTTCTACGTCGGAAGTCATCCAGCCGCAGCCATCGGGCGGGCCGCTGCGTCTTCGTGTCGAGACGCTGTCCGGCTACGGGGCCGCCCAGGGCTGGGCACTGGATCTCAAGGCCGATCTCGATCTCTGGCGCGCGGGCACCCTGCCATGGGACCAGCTCAGCTCGCGCCTGCTGCTGTCGGGGCCGCCTGGGACGGGGAAGACCACCTTCGCCCGGGCGCTGTGCAATAGCCTCGAGTTGCCGCTGCACGTCACCTCGGTCTCCACCTGGCTGGAGGCCAGCTATCTCGGCGATGTCATCAAGCAGATGAATGGCGCCTTCAGCGAGGCCCGGCGCAATGCGCCTTCCATCCTGTTCATCGACGAGTGCGACGGCATCGGCAAACGCCAGCCGCAGAACCGGAGCCATGCCGACTACTGGAACGCGCTGGTCAACAAGATGCTGGAATTGCTGGATGGGGCGGCCAAGTCCGAAGGCGTCATCATCGTCGGCGCGACCAACCGCCCGGAAGCGATGGACGAGGCCTTGAAGCGATCGGGCCGCTGGGAACGCCAGATCACCATTCCCATGCCCGACCGTGCGGCGCTGACCGGGATCCTGGCCCACCACCTCGGCGAGGACTGTGAGGCGGTTGTAGAGACCGCCCCGGGCGCGTCGCCCACCGCAATGGGTGCCCTCGACAATCTGGCTCGCCGCGCCGTCGGCCTGAGCGGCGCCGATATCGAGCGGCTGGTGCGCGAGGCCCGCGGCCATGCGCGGCGGCAGGGTCGCAGCCTGACCTATGGCGATCTCGATGCCGGGCTTGCACACCGCCGCGTCCGACGCTCCCGGGACGTGCGATGCCGCATGGCCGTACACGAGGCAGGCCACGCCCTCGTTCGCCGGGCGCTGAAGCTCGGCACCGAGGTCGCACTGACCATCGAGGATCCGGGCGGTGGTTACGCCGAGGCGACGCTCGACATGGACATCGTGCAGTCGCCGGAGTGGGTGCAGGCACTGATCGCCGCCCAGCTCGCCGGGCGAGCTGCCGAGGGCGTCGTGTTCGGCAACGTCACCGCCGGATCCGGTGGATCGGCAACAAGCGATCTCGCCAATGCCACCCGGCTCGCCCTGTCGATGGAGATCGAGCTGGGCTTCGGGGCCTCGCAGCCGCTGTTGCATCGCTCCATGGAAGCCGCCGAACTGCTGCTTCTCAACGAGAGTCCGCTGAGCGAAGCTGTCCACGCCCGGCTGGAGGCGGCGTTCGATCTGGCGACCCGCACGATCGCCGCGGACCGGGCCAGCCTGCTGCGTCTGGCCGACGCCCTGACCGAGGCGGGCAGCCTGAACGCGGCCGAGATCGCCGCCGTCTTCGCGACGGGCGCGCCGAGCCAGTCCCAGGCGTCCGACGGGTCTGGGTGACTCTGCCGGACGCTTTTTTCCCACGCCCATCACCGAGCCGACCTCACCCCGCAACGACGCGAGCCGCACCCGCTCCCGTCAATGAAGGACACCACCCCCATGAGCATCATCATCATGCCGAACGGCACCGCCCTTCACATGGACCAGGAACTGCATCTGCTGACCGAACTTCAGCGCGACATCGCCCGCATCGCCGAGGGACCGCACCCGACACCGCGGGATCTCGCCGATGCGCCCGTCCTCGAGCACTGGGCGCTCGGCGGACGCATGCAGCCGTGCCTGACGGGCGAGGTCTACGGCCATCCCAGGCTGCGCAGCGGCACGAACACCATCACCTCGCAGCTTCACCTGTATGCACCGCATCACGGTTATGCCCGCACGCTCAGCCGCTTCTATCGGCTGGGACCTCCGGCCAGCGACGGCTGAGGCTTCCGAGAAAGACATGCCGATGCATGTTCGGTGCCGGAGGCAGGCGGCGAAACCGATGGCTGCCGCCGCTGCCGCCCGGCATGATCTCGAGCCCGATGGACGTGTCGTCAACCTGTCATGCCTTCCCGGCAACGCATCTCAAATCAGGTCAAGTTGCGCTTTTCCGTTTCAATGCTCCGGATCGCCGTTGCGAACCCGTGGTTCCCCGTTGCAAAGCTCGGGACGGGCGATTCAGCGTCCCGGCTCAGGACGACATGCGCCGGAGCTCGCGGCCTCGCCAGCCCGTGCGCATCGATTCAAAGCCCCCGCACGTCGAGATGATTTGGAATGACGCAAGTCAAGTTGCGCTTTCCTGATTCAAAGCTCCGGACAGACGTTGCGAACCTCCACTTCCGCGATTCAAAGCTGCAGATCAGCGTTACGATCGTCGAGATTCCCGATTCAGGCGTGCAAACGCCGTTTGGCATTTGAGGCGAAGGCCGACGCGGTTTCCGACGAAGCCTTTAGATCTTGCGGGCTACATCTTGGCTGCGTCGGCCCCGCACACCTCGTGACGGTCGCCACGCGGTCCTGAGCAACGCAGCCGAGACGATGATGAGCGCCGACAGCCAGAAGCCACCCAAGCCCTCCAGATCGACCAGGGGAAAGAGCGCCCGCACGGATGACGAGACCCACAGCACGAAACGGGCGTCCCGCAACGCGCGTCAGGCGGCGTATCAACGCGAGTACCGTGCGGCACAGGCGAAGGCACGGATCCCCTCCCGGGACGATGTCGCCGCGGTCGCCTTCCATTGGTTCATCACGCTCTGCTTCGAGAAGAATGATGACGACGGGCTGAGGAAGATCAGATGGGAGGTCGTGCGCAGGCTCGTGGAGCTCGGCTTTGATCGCGAAGGGGCCGAGTTCCGGTTCGACGACCTGGTCACGCGCTACAAGGACGGCTGGGCGTTTCAGAGAAAGCCGCATCTCGGGCGGGGCCGCCACGATGAGGGCGATGACTGAGGTCTGGCGGTCTACGAGGTCGGCGGTAGGCCGCAGGTGGCATTGCCCTGACGCTGGCGGCGCTGTTCGGATACGGGGTGGTCGACGCTGCCCCACCCGAACTGGGCTGCTGCCTACTACCTGCTGGCTTCAAAGCCCGAGCTGACCGTCACCATCCCCTTGGTGGATACCCGTCGCTCATCGACCTGCCGATGTCCGTGACCGCTTGCGCTCTTCGGCTGCCACCTCCGCGGTCGGCTTGCCCGATCCAGTGGTGCAATCCATCAAACACCGTTTGCTTTTTGTCCGTTCGCCGTCATTACTTCTGCAAACGGTGTTTGTCAGCCGCGCGATTCAGAGAACGCGGCATCTGCTATAAACGAGGGGGCGGCCATTGGCCGCCCCCTCGTTTGTCTCGTAACTTACGAGGCCTCTGCGCTCCGCGGCTTGGCATCGTTCGCGACGTCGTTCGACATCTTGGAAGCCGTCGGCTCCTTCGCGTTCGGCCCATTCTTCAGGCTGATCACGGAAGCCTCAGACTCATCCGGCGCAGCCGAGGGTACATCATCCAGGGAAGGATCGCCGTCGACGTCAGTCTCATCGCGCTCCGCTGCCTCGATCACATCGTCGACGCTGGCTTCCCCGTCGGGTGAGTGGGACGTCAGCGTTTCATCGACGGCGTTGTCGGGTGCCGCTTCCGGCTTCGTCGCGGTGTCCGGTGCCTCCGTGACGAAGAATGCGTCACCTTCAGCTTCCCGCCCGAGAGCCCACCGCAGTCCGGGGACGACATCGTCACGGATACTCTGCCTCAGAGTATCCAGCGGTACGTCCGCGCCACGTCCGACGTTCAGCAGCGCATGGTCGAGCCGCCTCCATGTCGGACTGGTCCATTCCCGGATGTCCTCAAAGGCAGAGCCCATCCTTGCATCGGCAGCGTGGTGGAATCCGCATCCGGACATTCGCGAGAGCTCCATGCCGAGCCAGTTCGCGCGCGCCACCAAGCCTGCCAACAGCGCGGGCTTCTTGACCAGCAGGCGTTCGCTGTCCTCGGGATACACCTCGTTCAGGAAGGCGAGCAGTTCTCCGGCCACCTGGAACCAGCGCTTCTGCGCGGTCACGTTGCACTCGGCAACGAACGCCCTCAGTCCCGCCGGTCCGCCCTTTCCCACGCGTCCGCGCTGCTTGGCAGGATCCTTGTACTTCTTCAGCACCCGGGTCACGTCGGCACCGAGGAGTGTCTCGCCGGACTCGATGAGGTCGAAGATCTCGGTAACCGCCGCCTCGGGCGCGTTCGCCATCTCGTAGAGGGCCGAGGACTTCAGGCCGAGCCGGATCACCTTGTCCTTCTGGCCGTGGAAGCGCTCGTGCACCGCGACGTAGTTGCTCGCGGTGCGGGTCGTGAAGTTGACGCAGCGCTTGCGGACCCATTCCTCGTACCGCTTGGGCAGGCTCTCCTTCGCCTTTGCGAAGCGGCTGCCGAGGCGGAACACCTCTTTCAGGTTGTTGCGTGCCGCCGTCAGGCACTCCTCCTCGATCTCGAGAAGGTCCGTCTTGACCTCAGCCGGCACGCCGGTGAAATCGAAATCCTCCGCCTCGTTGGCGGGCATGGCCTGTTCGGCCGTCTTAATCTTCTTCGACTTGAGCTGCTGCTTCTGACTTTCTGCCACGTTGATCCCCTTGGTGAAGAAGCCTGCATGCTGTCGCGAACGATGGGCTGCTGGCTTCGAGGCGACGTCATAGGCGGCAGAGGTTCAGCCTTGTTAAAGCAAATCGTTAAAGTTGCAGGCGATGAAATATGCGCGCAATCTCGAGGCGGAGGCCTCCAATCCGGCTCGCCCGGGGAGGTGCCAGATCAGCAAATTTTTCCGAATCGCGCGGCAAATGCGTTGCCAGCGACAAACCAAGGAAGCGTGTCGCCGACTTCACTGTACGGCTGCATCGCGCTCCACCCGGTCACTCAACTGTCCTTTTGTAGATCCCGGAAGCTACCGTTCGAGAAAGCCGAGTGTTTACTGGCTGGAAGGTCCGGGTTTGGGACTTACCCGCCATGCCCGTTGCTGAGGCGAACGACTGCTCTTGGCGGGAGCGGATCTTCGGCATCCGCTGTGCGGCTTGGGATAGGCAAGCGTGGCCTGTGAATCATAACTCGTACATGCTTATCAGTAGGCTCCGCTCCTGTCCCACCGCATCCTGGCAACCCCGCCGGGCTCCGCTCCGTCCCGCTTATAGCCTCTCGGGGCGCGTGGCGCTCCGACCATCGCACGCGTTATCAGGGAAGAAGATCAGACGCCGGCACAACGATCGGACAAACTGGCGTCGAACCGTGCCGGCTATCTCTCATTCTCCTCCTGAACGCGGCGGAGGACTCGGCCTGCCGCTCAACGAGACGAACATCTGGTTCATCCGGCTTCTGGATTTTCCGCGCCTGCAACTAACTATTCTGATCGTCGTTATGCTCATTCTCTACTTAGTCGCGCGGGGGCGGCAATACTGGATAGGGATGGAATGCCGTCTATCTGCTCCGAATGACGATCAGGAGGCCGAGGGAAGCGTTGGCCACCATGAGGGAACAAACTGACCTGCCGCTCTACTTTGCGTCGGTTTTCGGAAGAGCTCGTGAAATGGAAGCGGGGCAACTCACCTTCGTGCTGCCCGATGGCCGCCGGTTCCGCGCGAACGGCGCGCGGCACGGCCCCACCGCTGAGCTACACGTGCATGATAGCGACCTTTTCGTGCGATTGATCCGCGAAGGGGACCTCGGGTTCTCAGAGGCTTATCTGCGGATTCCGACGAAGCCGGCCATGCATTCCAAGATGAAGCCGGCCACCTGTTCCGATTTCATTCCGGCCGCCGTTCCGATTTGAAGCCGGCCACCTCCTGATCTGATCC
>NZ_JAZHLI010000097.1:0-10230 GCF_036549475.1 Aurantimonas sp. A2-1-M11
CAGGCGCTGGCCAACACGCTGGCCGGGCTGCAGGCCGGCATCCTGTCCTTCGACGCCGCCGTCGGCGGGCTCGGCGGCTGTCCCTACGCCCCCGGCGCCACCGGCAACAGCGCGACCGAGGACGTCGTCGCCATGTTGCACGCCATGGACGTGGCCACCGGTGTCGACCCCGCCGGCCTCCTCGACGCCGCCGCACTACTCGCCGACTGGCGCGACAAGCCCCTCGACAGCGCCGCCTGGCGGATCGCCATGTCCGGCAAGGGTGACGCGCAGGGCGGCCCTGGCGCGCAGGCGACCGGGTGATCCGGCCCGAGCGACACCGGGCCCGATTGACGGGCCGGCGCAGCGCGGCCATCGTCGGTTCATGACCACGATCCTCGATCTGTCCGGGCTGAAATGCCCGCTACCGGCGCTGAAGACGCGCAAGGCGCTCGGCGCCATCGCGCCAGGGGAGCGGCTGGAAGTGCGCTGCACCGACCCGCTGGCGGTCATCGACATTCCCCATCTCGTCGACGAGATGGGGCACCGGCTCGAAACCAGCGAGCGCGACGGCGATCGCAGCGTCTTCCTGATCGAAAAGCTCGGCCCCGCCTCGGCCTGACAGTCGGCCGGCACCGCCCGTCTCCCGCCACCGAGGCGCTGGTGGCAAGCCCGCGGCGGCAGGCGCGCCAACCCCCTGAACCTGACGCCCGCAAAGACGGGAACTTGTCCCGTTGCCGGGCGGGAAGAAGCCGGGCTAGCGTCTGTGCAACGGTCGTTTCCCGGCTTCCTGCCCCTCCCAAAGGCAGCGGGGCCGGGGCGACCGGGTTGTTTTGCCCGCGGCCTGGGAGGGCCATCGGGGTGGATATTCGCCGGCCGCCCACTGCGACGAAGCGGGCGCCGGGCGCGCCGGAAAGCGGCCAGCTGGCGCAGTACGCGCAGATGCGGGTCGGCGCAGGTCCGCTCGCCATTCGAGGCCGTTGAAACAGACGCAGACGGGGCATGCCCCGCCGGGAGGAAGAATGAAACGACTGACCCTAGCGGCACTGGCCGCCGCACTCGCCATGTCGGCGAGCCCCGCCTTCGCCTACAAGATCTTCGTGTCCAACGAGAAGGGCAACGACATCACGGTGCTCGATTCCGAGAGCTTCGAGGTGATCGACACCTTCGACGTCGGCCAGCGGCCGCGCGGCATCGCCGTCAGTCCCGATGGCGAGCACCTCTATATCTGCGCCAGCGACAGCGACACGATCCAGGTCTACGACACCGAGACCTATGCGTTCATCCGCACCCTGCCGTCCGGCCCGGATCCGGAGCTTCTCGTCGTCTCGCCGAACGGTGACCGGCTCTATGCGGCCAACGAGGACGACAACCTCGTCACCGTCATCGATCTGGAAACCGGCGCGCGGCTGGCGGAGATCCCGGTCGGCGTGGAGCCCGAGGGCATGGGTATCTCGCCCGACGGCGAGACGATCGTGAACACGTCGGAAACGACGAACATGGCCCACTTCATCGACCGCGACAGCCAGCAGATCACCGCCAATGTCCTGGTCGATTCCCGGCCGCGCTTCGCCCAGTACAAGGCGGACGGATCGGAGGTCTGGGTGAGTTCGGAGATCGGCGGCACGGTCAGCGTCATCGATGCCGAGACCAAGGAGATCAAGCACAAGGTCACCTTCGAGATCCCCGGCATCCGCCCCGAGGCGATCCAGCCGGTCGGCGTGCGGATCGTCGAGGACGGATCCAAGGCCTATGTGGCGCTCGGACCCGCCAACCGCATCGCGGTAATCGACGGCAACACCTACGAGGTGCTCGACTATCTGCTTGTCGGACAGCGGGTCTGGCAGCTCGCCTTCTCGCCGGACGAGACGCATCTGTTCACCACCAACGGGATTTCCAACGACATCTCGATCATCGACGTGGCGGCGGACGAGGTCATCAAGTCGGTCCAGGTGGGGCGCGAGCCCTGGGGCGTGGCCGTCGCGCCGGATCGCTGAGGCCCGTCGGCAGCCTCGGGAGGCGGGGCTGCCGATCTCATCTCTACAATTACCCACTGGAAGGGCGGATTCACCCCATGAAACCACTTTGGCTCTCGCTGATGGCAGCGACACTGGCCTTTGCGCCGATCACCGTCGCGTCCGCGCAGGATGCCGCTGGCAGTACGCCGGCTGCCACCGCGGACGATGACGATGATGATGATGATGATGACGACGACGATGCAGGCGGCGGCAGCGCCGCGCTGGTGCCGACGGCCAGCGAACTGAACATCCCCGCCGGGTCGGAAATGATGCCGGCAAGTGCTCTCAACGGCGACCAGATCGGCCTGCCGCCTGCGTCACTCTCCTCGCAGATCGTCACGCCGCTGGTTCTCGGCCAGGGCGGCGAGCCCTTCGCGGTCAGCCACAACGACATCTATCTTCGTTCCAACCAGGCCTATCGGTGGGATATCTCGTCGGAGGGCAACGTCGAATACAAGTTCAACGCTCCCGGCTTCTTCCGCAATGTCTGGATGAACCAGATCGTCATCGCCGATCTCGAAGTCCACATGGCCGGCGCGCCGGCATGGCTGGAATACGACGCCCACGGCACGATCAGCGTGTCGTTCCAGACGATCCGGCCGGGTCGCTACGACTGGTACGTCGAGGGGCTGGATGGCGATCAGGAAATGCGCGGAACGATCACCGTCGTCCCGTAAGCCGCGCCTGACGGCCGTTCTCCAAGTCAACCTGCGTTCGGCCCGTATCACCTTCCAGGTGTGCGGGCCTTCGCTATCCGGCATCCGACCGGCATCCGGCGACGATCTGTCTTCGTACCGCCAGGCAGGCTAGTGTGCGCCCGACCGCTCAACCGCAACGGACAATGATGGCTCGCATCGTCCCCGCTCCCGGCACCGTCGCCGCACCACCACCCGCCCTTCGTGTCGCTCATGTCGGCCATGCCTATGGCGCGCGCCAGGCGCTCGACGACGTGTCGTTCTCGGTTCCGCAGGGCTCCTTCACCGCGCTGCTCGGCCCCAATGGCGCCGGCAAGTCGACACTGTTCTCCCTGGTCACGCGCCTGTTCAACGTCCGCAACGGCCAGATCGACATACTCGGCTGGCCGCTCGCCCGGCATCCGGGCGAAGCGCTGCGCCGCCTCGGCGTGGTGTTCCAGGCGCGCACCCTCGATCTGGAATTGTCGATCCGCCAGAACCTGACCTATCACGCCTCGCTGCATGGCATGTCCCGAAGCGCGGCACAGCAGCGGATCGACGAGATCCTGCACGGTTCGGAACTCCGCGACCGGCTCGGCGACAAGGCCCGCAACCTGTCCGGCGGGCAACTGCGCCGCATCGAGATCGTGCGCGCCTTCATGCACCGGCCGCGGCTGATCCTGCTCGACGAGCCGACGGTCGGGCTGGACATTCGCTCGCGCGCCGAGATCGTCGCCGAAGTGCGCCGCCTCGTCGCCGACGAGGGCGTCAGCGTCTTGTGGGCGACCCATCTGATCGACGAGATCGACGAGAGCGACCGGGTGGTGGTGCTGCATCACGGCAAGGTTCTGGCCGAGGGCCCGGTGCCGGAGGTCGTTGCGGCGGAAAGCGCCGGCTCGATCCGCGACGCCTTCTCGCGCCTCACCGGGCTGGCGACGCGCAAGGCCGATCTGGAGGCGATCCCGTGAGCGCAACCACCGACATGGCCGGCCGCGAGCCGCCCCGCGGCTTTCCGGCTTCTGCCTATGCGATCTGCCTGCGCGGCATCGTCGGACGCGAGGCGCTGCGCTTCCTTCACCAGCGCGAGCGCTTCGTCTCGGCGCTGGTGCGCCCTCTCCTGTGGCTGTTCATCTTCGCCGCCGGCTTCCGGCAGGTGCTCGGCGTGTCGATCACCGCGCCCTACCAGACCTACATCCTCTACGAGGTCTACATCACGCCCGGCCTGGTCGGCATGATCCTCCTGTTCAACGGCATGCAATCGTCGCTGTCGATGGTGTACGACCGGGAAACCGGGACGATGAAGACGCTGCTGGTGTCGCCGCTGCCGCGCTGGTTCCTGCTGGTCTCCAAGCTCGGGGCCGGCGTGGCCGTCGGCATCCTGCAGGTCTATGTGTTCTTCGCCATCGCCTGGTTCTGGGAGGTGCAGCCGCACTGGTCAGGCTATCTGTTCGTGCTGCCGGCGCTGGTCCTGACCGGCCTGATGCTCGGCTCGCTCGGAATGCTTTTGTCCTCGCTGGTCCAGCAGCTGGAGAATTTCGCCGGAGTGATGAACTTCGTGATCTTCCCGATGTATTTCGCATCCTCGGCCCTCTACCCGCTGTGGCGCGTGCAGGAATCGAGCCCGCTGCTCCATAAGATCTGCCTGTTCAACCCGTTCACCCATGCCGTGGAACTCGTGCGCTTTGCGCTCTACGGCCAGTTCAACGGGCCGGCGCTGGCGATCGTGGTCGGCTGCACCGTCGTCTTTCTCGGCGGCGCGATCATGTCCTACGATCCCCAGCGCGGCCTGATCAGCCGCAAGCGCCAGCAATAGGCGGCGCGCGGCGGCGCCGTCGATGCCGCGCCGCGCACCGCGATCCAGGGAGGATTTCATGTTCACCAGTCTCACCGCACGCCGCACCGCGCTTGCCGCCGCGTCGTTCCTCGCCCTCGCCGCATCCCTTGGCACCGACGCGGCACTGGCGCAGGACGGCGCCACGCCGCGCGCCATCCCCGAGGGCTTCGTGGTGCCTGGCCCCGCCCCCACCAATGCGCCGCCCGCCGACGCCGCGGAAGATGCGGAGACTCCGGCTACGAACGACACCGCGCCGGCTGATCCGATGGCCTTTGCCCGCGACGGTGAGGTGGGCACCACCGACTGGCCCTGCGTGCAGCGACGGGTCGCGACGATCACGCCGGCACAGATCTGGGCCGGGCCCGACCTCTCCCTCGCCGAGACCGTCGAGCGGACGCCCGAAATGCGGGCGCTGATCGACCAGGTCGTGGCACGGCGCCTGCCGCTGGAGGAGGCAGAGGCGATGATCCGCGACCATGTGGCCGGCCTGCCCGAGGGCGAGCGCGACGCCGCCGCGACCGCGCTCTTCGTCGACATCCTCGCCCGGCTGAACAACGAGCGCACCGACGTGATGACCGGCATCGAGCGCTACGGCTCGAAGCAGAAGGCCTTCGCCGCCAGCCTGCGGGAAAAATCGGCGGAATTCGCCCGGCTGCAGCGCGACCCGGCATCGAGCAACAACGACATCGAGAATGCCCGCCAGGCGCTCCTGTGGGACACCCGCATCTTCGACGAGCGGCGGAACTCCCTCACCTATGTCTGCGAGGTGCCTATCCTGATCGAGCGGCGCGCCTTCGGCCTCGGCCGCGCCATCGCCTCCGCGCTGTGACGGGGGCGGCCGCAGGCATCGTCCGGTAAGCCGGGGCGTCCCGTCGAAGACACGGCGCTTCAGGCCGCGATGGGCTCTGGCTGCTTGGCGCCGGTCATCAGCGCCACGGCGTCGTTCATCGTCGCCGTCTTGGGGTCGATGACGCACAGGCGCCGGCCGAGGCGGTGGACGTGGATGCGGTCGGCCACCTCGAAGACATGGGGCATGTTGTGCGAGATCAGCACGATCGGCATGCCGCGCGAGCGCACGTCCTGAATCAGCTCCAGCACCTTGCGCGATTCCTTGACGCCGAGGGCGGCGGTGGGCTCGTCGAGGATCAGCACCTTGGAGCCGAAGGCCGCGGCCCGGGCGACGGCGACGCCCTGCCGCTGGCCGCCGGACAGGGTCTCGACGGCCTGGCCGATGTTCTGGATGGTCATCAGGCCCAGCTCGGTCAGCTTCTCGCGGGCGATGCGCTCCATGGCGGTGCGGTCGAGCATCCGCAGATACTTGCCCATGAAGCCCGGCTTGCGGATCTCGCGGCCGAGGAACATGTTGTCGGCGATCGACAGGGCCGGCGACAGCGCGAGGTTCTGGTAGACGGTCTCGATCCCGGCGTCGCGGGCCTGCATCGGCGAGGTGAAGCGGATCGGCTCGCCGTTGAGCCGGATCTCGCCCGCGTCGATGCTGACGGCGCCGGAGATCGCCTTGATCAGAGAGGACTTGCCGGCGCCGTTGTCGCCGATCACCGCCAGGATCTCGCCCGGATAGAGGTCGAAATCGGCATGGTCGAGGGCGGTGACGCGGCCGTAGTTCTTGACGACGCCGCGGGCCGACAGGACGGGAGTCTGGGACGAGCTCATGCGGAGACCTTCCTGATCCATTGGTCGATCGCGACGGCGAGAATGATCAGCCAGCCGGTGGCGAAGAGCTGCCACAGCACGTCGACGCCGGCGAGGCGCAGGCCGGAATTGAACACGCCGACGATCAGCGCGCCGATCATCGGCCCCAGGATCGAGCCGCGGCCGCCGAACAGCGAGATGCCGCCGATCACCACGGCGGTGATCGATTCCAGATTGGCCTCGAAGAAGGAGGTCGGGCTGACAGAGCCGACGCGGCCGATCGAGGCCCAGGCGGCCAGGGCACAGATCAGGCCGGAGACGACATAGACCGAGATCAGCGTGCGATCGGTGCGGATGCCCGACAGTTCCGCGGCCTCCTTGTCGTCGCCGATGGCATAGACATGGCGGCCCCAGGCGGTGCGGTTCAGCACGAACCAGAGGACCGCGAAGATCGCGACCATCAGGACGACGCCCCAGGTCAGGACCGCGCCGCCGATGGTGAAGCGCTCGCCGAACAGCTTCAGCAGCGGTGCCTCGGCATCCAGCGTCTGGCTGCGGATCGTCTCGCGGTTGGAGAAATAGTAGTTGAGCGCCAGAAAGACGTTCCAGGTGCCCAGGGTGGTGATGAAGGGCGGCAGCCGCAGCTTGGTCACCAGCAGGCCGTTGAGCAGGCCGGTCAGCGACCCGACGACGAAGCCGGCGAGGATCGCCAGCGGCACCGGCAGCCCCACCTCGACGCCGAGCCGGCCCATGATCACCGAGATCATCACCATCACCGCGGCGACCGAGAGGTCGATGCCCGCGGTCAGGATGACCAGGCTCTGGGCGGCGGCCAGAATGCCGACGATCGCCACCTGCTGCATGATCAGCGACAGGTTGAAGGCGGAGAAGAAATTGTTCGAGACCATGCCGAAGACGGCGACGGACAGGAGCAGCACGATCACCGGCACCATGGTCGGCGCGCCGTGCAGGAAATGCTGGAGCGCGTCGAGGGGGCCGCGCGAACGGCGCTCGAAGGCGGCGACCGAGCCGTCGCTGCCCGCCAGGGAGGATTCGTAATCGGCCCCCCGGTTCGTCGGTTCACTCATGTCCGTTACCTCCGGCTGGCCCCGCGGCGGTCCGGATCAGGCCGGCCGGCCAAGGGCGGATGCAGGCTCGCAAGAATGAGAAGGGGCGACCCGCGAAGGGCCGCCCGTTCGACCATCATCCCCAGCAGCGATCGAGGCCTTCCGCCACGCTGATCGATTCGACGCCGTCCACCGGCGCGTCGGTGACGAGGTTGACGCCGGTGTCGAAGAAATCGAGCCCTTCGGTCGGCTGCGGCACCGTGCCGTCCTTGGCGAACTGGGCGATCGCCTCGATGCCCTTGGACGCCATCTCCAGCGGATATTGCTGCGAGGTCGCGCCGATCACGCCCTCCTCGACATTCTTGACGCCCGGGCAGCCGCCGTCGATGGAGACGATCAGCACGTTCTCCTCCATGCCGAAGGATTTCAGCGCTTCGTAGGCGCCGGCCGCGGCCGGCTCGTTGATCGTGTAGACGAGGTTGATGCCCGGATCCTGCTGGAGCAGGCCCTCCATGGCCGTGCGGCCACCTTCCTCGTTGCCGGAGGTGACGTCGTGGCCGACGATCCGCGGGTCGTCCTCGTCGCCGATCGTCGTCTCGTCCTTGATGTCGATGCCGAAGCCCTTGAGGAAGCCCTGGTCGCGCAGGACGTCGACCGAGGGGGCCGACGCCGACAGATCGAGCATGGCGATCTTGGCGTCCGCCGCCTTGTCGCCGAGCGTCGCCCTGGCCCATTCGCCGACCAGCAGGCCGGCCTTGAAATTGTCGGTGGCGAAGGTCGCATCGGCAGCGTCGATCGGCTCCAGCGGCGTGTCGAGGGCGATGACGAGCAGGCCCCTGTCGCGTGCGCGCCCGACCACGTCGGTGATCGCCTTGGTGTCTGAGGCGGTGATCAGGATGCCCTTGGCGCCCGCCGCGATGCAGCTTTCCACGGCCTGGACCTGGGTTTCATGGTCTCCGTCGATCTTGCCGGCATAGGTGGAAAGTTCGATCCCGAGCTCTTCGGCCTTGGCCGACGCGCCTTCCTTCATCTTGACGAAGAAGGGGTTGATGTCGGTCTTGGTGATCAGGCAGGCGCTGGTCTTGGCGTCTTGCGCCACGGCCGGCGTGGCCAGGGCTGCGAAACCGACGATGGCGGTGGATGCAAGTAGGGTGCGGAATGTCACGGTGAGAACCTCCCAGTTCTGTCGGTCGTTGCCGACGGGCAGCGCCATGAAGCGCGCCGGGCCGGCCTCCTCGCCAACCCGGTCCTCCACACGAAACACCAAGCGATGAACCCTGTCAACGATTGTAAATCAGCGTGATTTATTAATTGACGGGCTGGACTGGGGGTGCAAGCCTGCGGGGATACGGCGGTCCGCCTTCAGCGACATGGATCGCTAGTCGCTCGCGTCGAGCAGCCGGGAGATTATCGGCGAGGAGGAGAAGGCGCATGGATCCGCACGCCGCAGGTCCTTCATCCGGACGCGAACCGGCGCCGGGCCGCATGCGCGGATCCAACCAGTCCGGCCTGCGGGCCCATAACGAGCGCGCCGTGCTCAGCTTGATCCGCCGGCACGGGGAACTGGCCAAGGCGGAAATCGCCCGGCGTACCGGCCTGTCGGCGCAAACCGCATCGGTGATCATGCGCGCGCTGGAAGCCGAGCAGCTGGTTCTGCGCGACAAGCCACGGCGCGGCCGCGTCGGCCAGCCGTCCATTCCCATGCGCCTCAATCCGGCCGGCGCCTTCTCCCTCGGCCTGAAGATCGGCCGGCGCTCGGTCGAACTGGTGCTGATGGACTTCCTGGGCACCGTGCGGGCCCGCGAACGCTCGACCTACGCCTATCCCGAACTCGCGCCCGTCCTCGACTTCGTGCGTGGGGCGCAGGCGCGTGTCATTGCCGGGCTCGACAGTCGGTTGCACGATCGGATCGTCGGTCTCGGCGTCGCCATGCCCTACGAATTGTGGTCCTGGGCCGAGGAAATCGACGCCCCTGCCGGGCGCATGGACGAATGGCGCGATGCCGACATCGTCGGCGATCTGGCCGAGATCACCGGTCTGACGGTGAATCTCGCCAACGACGCGACGGCCGCCTGCGCCGCCGAGAACGTCTTCGGCGATACGCGGTCGCTGGACTACGTTTATTTCTTCGTCGGCGCCTTCGTCGGCGGTGGCATCGTCATGGGCGGCAATCTGGTGACCGGGCGCACCGGCAATGCCGGCGCGCTGGGCTCGATGCCGGTGCCCCGCGCGGCACGCGAGGGGGTGGCCGGGGTGCGGCTGGACGGGTTCGAGCAACTGATCAATTTCGCCTCGATTCATGTCCTGGAAAAGATGATCGCGGCCGAGGGCGGCGATCCGCTGATCCTGTGGAAGGATCCCGCAGCGTGGGACGATCTGGGACCGGTGCTCGACCATTGGCTAGGGATTGCCGCGCGTGGTCTCGCCTATGCCATCGTGTCGGCCAGCGCGGTCTATGATTTCGAATGCGCGGTCATCGACGGCGGCTTTCCCGAAAGCGTGCGCACGCGACTGGTGGCCGCCACGCAACGGGCAATGGTGCGGCTGCGGCGCCAGGGCCTGACGCCCCTCGACATCAGGGCGGGCACGATCGGCGCCAGCGCGCGCGAGATCGGCTCGGCGAGCCTGCCCTTCTTCGCACGGTTCCTGCTCGATCACCGAGGTCTCTCCATCGAGGCCGGTTGAGACGGACGCGATGCACACGTCACGGTGATTTCGCGCCGAAGTGCGCGTCGCATCCTTGTCTCATCGTGCTGCGATGTTACATCCACGTTCAGGGAATACTCCCTGCCTCGGAGGAGCGCGAGCCGGTTCGCTCCCGCAACCTTCCTCGTTCTTCCGCCAGAAGCCTGCAGCCCCACCGGCCGGCTGCGCTCGGCCGCATGGCGAGGACATTCAGCTTGGAAACCTCGTGACCACCATCGACACAGTCGGCGCCGCCGCCGACGCACAGACGAAATCCTGGTCCCGCGCGCTCGCGCCGTATCGCACGCCGAGCACGAAGCGCA
>NZ_JAZHLI010000098.1:0-10210 GCF_036549475.1 Aurantimonas sp. A2-1-M11
CGTCGCATCACGCCGACCGCATCATGTGACGATCATCGCATCGATCACGAACAGAAGCATGCCCCTCGCGAAACAAGCCCCTTGACCTCAAGGCCCAATGACAGAAGGCGTCCGGGTCTCTCACGTCACGCCGATTTGTCGATCCCTCCGATCATGAATGCCATTTGACTGCGCGAGCCGCACGTTGCCGATCTGCAACTTCTGCGGGACGATCGACCGGTCCCCGATCGCATTCACTGGACTGTCGGAGTGCCGCCGGTCCAGAGTGCCGGGGAGTAGATAAACTGTTGCGTATGGGGGTGTTCCGTGAAGACGTGGTTCAAAGACAACGATGCGCTGGTTCGCGATGTCGTTCTGCTGGGGGCAGGAATTACATTCATGACCCTTCTGGCAGGGCCGTTTCTCACGTGAACTCGCTATTTCGCCTCCTGGCGTTCCGGGTTGTTTTGGGCCCTGAACGCGGCTAGGAAAAATGCATCGGCTCGATGGCGGTGAAACCGGCGGAAACGCTTCTGGGGGGATATAGAGGGAATGACGATGAAGACGAAGATCGCGGGATTGGCTGCTGGAATGGCGCTGGCCTTACCTGCTCTGGCCATTGCGCCGGCCCATGCTGAAGAGCGTGCCGCTTGCGGTTGCGCTCAGCCGCTGCCCACGGATGGGACGCCGATCGGCGCTGTCGTGTCGGCGAGCGACGATGTACTGATGAGCTTTCCGCAGGGGATGGCCCCGGCCAAGGCGGGCGCGCCGCTCGTTGTCGGTTCGCGGCTGATCGCCGGTCCGGCTGGCTCGGCCATGATCACGGTGGGCCGCGGCTGCGATCTTGCGGTTGCCGCCGGCTCTACTGTCGCAATCGCGGCGCAGGAGGGATCGATCTGCGTGCGCACGGCGTCGGTGGCGCGCGAGCCTCAGGCGACGAGCTTTTCCTCGGCCAGCGGGTTTGGTCAGCAGGGTCCGAACGGCGGCGCGTCCAGCGTACAGAATGGCAACCCGAGCCCGCAGGTCATACCTGGAGTGCCGAATACGCTGCTGGCTGGCGCCGTCGGTGTGGGCGCCATCGGTGGTGTCGTCGCGATTGTTGCCAGCAACGACGACAACGACGGCGGTAGCGCTCCGTCGGTCAGCGCCGGTCAATAGTCAGGCCGCGTCTGCGTTGACATTATGACAACGCCGGCGAATGAAGAATTCGGAATCGGGGCGCCGTCCGCTGGAAGCAGGCGGCGCCCCGTTATTGGGTAGAAGCCGCTTTTGATCGATCTTCATAGCCATATTCTTTGCGGAATCGATGACGGCGCGAAGTCGCTGGACATTTCCGTCGAGATGGCCCGCATGGCGGTAGAGGACGGCGTCCAGGTGATGGCCTGCACGCCGCACATCGTACCCGGAGTCTATCTGAACGAGCCTTCGGACATAGCGCGACGGGTCGGCGAACTGAAAGCGGCTCTGGCCGGAGAGGGCATCGCGCTGTCGCTGGTCAGCGGTGCCGATGTCCATATCGCCCCCGATCTCCTCTCCCGTCTGTCCAGCGAGGCACCGCCGACCCTCAACGGCAGCAATTATTTTTTGTTCGAGCCGCCGCATCATGTGCTTCCGCCACGCCTTGTGGCGTTCTCCCGGGGGCTTATTTCTTCCGGTTTCGTGCCGATCCTGACGCATCCCGAGCGACTGAGCTGGGTCTCGGCGCATTACGAGATCATTCGGGAGCTTGCCGGCGAGGGAGTCTTGATGCAGGTGACCGCCGGATCTCTCACCGGGGATTTCGGCCGCAGCGCGCAAAAGCTGGCGGACCGCCTCGTGGAAGAGGGGCTGTGCGATATTCTCGCGAGCGATGCGCACAACACGGAAGGCCGTCCACCGGGGCTATCGAAGGCAAGGGCGATCGTTGCGGAGCGCCGCGGCGACGACGAGGCTGAGGCAGTGGTTCTGGGGAGACCACGAGCGATTCTCGCAAACGCGCCGGTGGAACGGTCCGTGGTCGACAGATCATCGCGTCGTGTCAGTCGCTCAGGAGCTGCGGGCGATAGGAAGGCCGGCCAATTGCAGCGTCTCCTGAGCAAGATGATGGGTGGCCGATGACGACGTTGATTGTCGCGAGACAGCGGACGATGTACCGGACTTTCCAGCTCGGGAGTCTTGCCGCACTGTTATGTTGGATCCTGGCCGGGTGTAATGGCGGGGCCCCGGATCTACTCAGTGCGGCACCCGCCAGTCAGGTTCAGTCGCAGGGCGGCGGCAGTTCCGGTAATCTTCGTCTCGTTGCAAGCTTGCCCGCGCCGGTCAACACCCAGGATGGCGCCGATCAGCTGATCTTTCCCAATGACGTCCTCGAAGTCGACGTGTTCCAGGTCGATGACCTCGATCGGACGGTCCAGGTCGATGCTGGCGGCCGCATTTCGGTGCCGCTGGTGGGTGCGGTGACGGCGGCCGGCAAGAGCGTGCGAACTCTTGAAGCCGAACTGGAGCAGCTGTACGGCGCCAAGTATCTTCAGTCGCCGGACATCACGCTCTTCGTCAAGGAGTCCGCAGGCCAGAAAGTAACCGTCGACGGCGAAGTCGCCAAAGCGGGACTTTACCCGGTGACCGCCGGGTCCTCGCTCCTGCAGGTGGTCGCACAGGCCGGTGGCTTCCGCGAAGTTGCCGATCCGACGCAGGTCTATCTGTTTCGTGACTTCGGGTCAGAGCGCCTCGTGACCAATGTCGATGTCAGTGATATCCGGGCTGGGCGAGCGAGCGATCCGCGGGTCTTCGGCGGCGATACCGTCGTGGTGTTCAGTTCCGCCCGCAAGGTCGCGATCCAGAATCTGAAGGATGCGCTTGGCGTTGCCAGCAGCGCCGCACGGCTGGCTGTCATTCCGTGAACCGGACGGTCGATATGAGGAAATCGTCATGATGCATGGCAATGTCGGTCAAGGAGGGCGAAGCGTCGGGCAGGTCGGTCCTGACGCGTTTGCGCTCGAGCCGTTCGACGCAGCCTACCGCGCGCATTACTCTCGTTTCGACCCGGGCTATTCGCATCTGGAAGAGGACGAGGCGCGTTTCGATCCACTGCGCCTCCTCTATTATGTCCTGCAATATCGCTGGCTGATAGCGGGGATGGCGGCTCTCGCCCTTGTCGCTGGAACCATTTTTACACTTATGCAGACGCCGAAATATGAGGCGGCGGTCCGGCTGGAGGTTCTCGTCCCGTCGGCAAAGGTGTTCGATGACCTCGAAGTCGTGTCGCAAGGGACCGATATGCGAGCGTTTTTGACGGCTCGCGAGAAGCTCCAGAGCCGCGCGCTCGCCGAGCGCGTCGTCTATGAATTGAATCTAAGCGAGAATCCGGCCTTCCTGTTCCCCGAGCCCGACATTGCGCTTACCAACCTGCTTGATCGGGCGTTCGGAACTTCGGCGCCCCCGTCCCTGGATGATCTGGCGCCGGAAGAGCGTGAGCGAATGGCTGTCGGCAGGGTCCAGGGGAACCTCTCCGCTGAACTCGTCAACAACACCAGTCTTTTATCGGTGACCTATCGCGACCAGGATCCGCAGATCGCGCAACGGGTAGCGAACCAGGCGGCTCAAAGTTTCATCGACCAGCGCGTCGACCAGACAAGTGAGACGTCGTCGCTGGCGCGGCAGTTCATCCAGGAACAGGTCCTTCAGGTCAAGGAAAGGCTGCAGTCATCGGAGGAACAGCTCGTCGCCTATGCCAAATCAGCAGGGCTGACGATCGACGATGCCAATTCCTCTCTCATCCTCAACAGTATTCGCGACATCAACACGGCGCTGTCGAAGGCGGTGCAGGAGCGCCTCGACAAGGAGCGCTGGGTTGAGCAGATCGACGCGGGCAGCGGGGCTGCCTTGCCGCAGGTCCTTGAAAGCGAGGGTATCCAGAAACTGCGTGATCGTGTCGCGGAGCTGCGGGGCCTGTACCAGCAGAAACTGGGCACTCTCAAACCTGCCTATCCCGAGATGCAGCAGCTGTCCGCGCAAATTCGGGAACTTGAGAGTCAGGTCGAGCAGGCCATCGGTGTGGTCACACGCTCCATTCGCCTCGAATATGAGGATGCGAAAGATAACGAATCGCAGCTGCGGGCAAAGCTTGCGGAACTGGAAGCCGACCAGGCTGACTTCCAGGACCGCAACATCCAGTACACGATCCTGAAGCGTGAGGTCGATTCCAACCGATCGCAGTATGACAGCCTGATCTCCAAACTGAACGAAGTGGGAGTCGGATCGGAACTGCGGAACCAGAATGCCGAGATCGTCGATCCGGCGGTCGCGCCGCGCCATCCATATTCGCCGCGGCTGCCAATCAACCTCGCCATTTCCCTGGCCCTTTTTATGGGGAGTTCGGCCGGTTTCATCTATCTGCGAGAACTCTTGAACAATACATTCACCGTGCCCGAGCAGGTGGAAACAGAACTGCGGCTACCCGTTCTCGGTATCCTGCCTTCGATCGCCGACGATCATATCGCGGATGCGCGGAATGATCAGCAATCGGGATTGTCAGAAGCATACCGGTCGCTCCGCACCGCCCTGCAGTTCACCGGAACCGACGGCACGCCGAAGTCGCTGCTCGTCACCAGTTCCGAGCCCTCGGAGGGCAAATCGACCAGCTCCTACAAGCTGGCCGAGGATTTCGCCATCTTGGGCGCCAAGGTTCTGGTCATCGACGCTGATCTTCGCAAGCCCAATCTTCATCGGCTTTTCGGCGCATCCAACACGATGGGATTAAGCAATCTCTTGACCAGTACGCTTTCCGCGGAGGATGTGCGGGAGATCATCAAGGAGACGCAGCTTGCGAACGTCAAGCTTCTGACTTCGGGGACCCTGCCCCCCAATCCGGCGGATCTTCTGTCTTCTCCCAAGATGGCGCAGCTGATGCGGCTGTTCGGCGAACGCTTCGACATGATCATCATCGACGCCCCGCCGGTCATCGGGCTTTCCGACGCACCGATTCTCAGTCGCCTGACAGAAGGAACACTGCTGGTGGTCTCGTCAGGCCAGGTCGGACGCAAGGCAGCCGCGGCAGCGGTGAAGCGCCTGCGCGGCGCCGGCGCCAACATGCTTGGGGCCGCGATCACCAAATTCGCGGTCAAGAAGTTCGACTACAACTATGCCTACGGATATGTAAACGCCAGCTACTACACCTATGGGGCGCAGCAGGGCCAGATCGAGAATACGGGCCGCGATGGGGACGAGGGCAATGGGGTCAAGGGCAAAATTTCTGCTTGGGTTCGCCGTCTTGGCGTCTCTGGCATGTCTGACTCTGCTTGATAGTCTGAGCCGGGCATACGAAACCTCCGACCCCGATCTCGCCGTCGCATTCAATCCGGCTAATACGGACGCAAGGATCCGGCGTTCGGTCGCGGCATTGAACGCCCCGAACTCGGAAGTTTCCGCTGCAGCGATCAACAAGGATCTCGCGTTCGTCAGGCAGTATGCGCCGATCGACGCACGCGCGATCAGTCTGCTTGGAGAGCAGAGGCTGCGCGCTGGTGACGTGGAGGAGGCAAGACGGCTGTATGAGGGAGCCCTGAGGGTCGCGCCGACGGAATTGCACAGCCTGAAGCGGCTGATTGGGCTTGACCTCGGCGATGGCGAACTTTCTTCCGCGACCGACAAGGTCAGTGTACTCCTGAAGCGCTGGCCGACCCGATTCTCAGAGTTCGCAGACATTTTTCCCCCGCTTATGCGCACCGGCGATGGCTATCGTGCCGTTCTGGAAACAGTCGCAGAGGATGCAGCGTGGCGCGGCCGGTTGCTGGACCATTTGGCGACCGGGCCGGATACGGCTCCTTTGGCCTATCGTCTTCTGTTAGATTTGCGCAGCACCGTCCTCCCGGTCACCCCGCGCGAAGTCGATCGCGTCGTGGGACAGCTTTTAAGAGCGGGAAACCCTCAGCTCGCTTATCAGGCGTTTGCGCTCACACGGACGCCTGCAGAACTGCAGAACGCAGGCTATGTCACGAATTCCGAATTTTCGAAATCCGCGGCGGCTTCTCCTTTTGACTGGAGTCTGCCTCGTGTTGCCGGCGTGGAAGCCGAAATACTGACCGAGGAAATGGGGCCAGGGGGCTCCGGCGGCTTGCGAGTACAGTTTCGCCGGAAACCCGTAAAGGGCGCGATCGCCAGGCAGGTCCTGATGCTGCCACCGGGAGACCTCGAGTTGAGTACCGAAAGCACTGCTCGAAGCCTAGAGACGCCGAAGGGACTCTTCTGGGAAATCACTTGTTCGGGGAGCCGGGAACCGCTCATCGTCATGTCCGTGGAGCCGGGCCGATACGATCACTCCGAAGTCTCTGTCCGTTTTTCCGTCCCTGCCACAGGGTGCCAGACGCAACAGCTTACGCTGTCGACCGGCGTTATCGCACCAAGCATGCGGTACCGCTACGACGGTTCTTTGATCGTTCATCGGATCTCGGTAAGGCAGACGGATGCGGACTGATTTGCGAATGCGAATGATCAAGATCGGGTTGGGTCTTCTGGTTGTGATGGCCGCGGTCCTTGGTGGGGACACGGTTTCCAATCTCAACGGCGACATCCTCATGATGGCGACCTTGCTGTTGTTTGCCCTAGCGCTCCCTAACCTCGAGATCGTTCGAATTGGCTACGGTCCGCTGGTATTTGCAGGCGTTGCGATCTTTCACATAGTTCTTCAGCTTTTCCCGTTCGGTGACATGGGCATATTGGATTTCGACCGACAGCTGAGGGGCCTTTTTCTCACATTAAGCTTTGCCGAAACGTTTAGAGTGCTTCTTTCATTCGTGACGGCATTCTTCATTTTTCTGGTCACTGTATCACTGGGTTATTCCCACGCGAGGGGGCTTTTGTCGTTTCTCTACGTGGCCGTTTACTGCAATCTTCTGCTCGGGGCGGTGCAGTTCAGTTCAAGCGCGCCGGTCCGTCCGGCATTTTTTGATTATCCATTGGCAGGTGGTTTCTTCATCAACCAGAATCACTTTTCGACCTTTCTAGCGATGTTCATTCCCTTTCTGATCTTCAGCATATTCTACGAGGAGCGAAAGAAATTTGCGCTCGCGACTTTATGCCTGCTTCTTCTTATACTTTTGGCAGCCGGGTCGATGGCCGGGGTCGGTCTAGGCCTTGTAGTCATGGTGGTTTCTGCGTTGGCGCTCATGGAGCGTCGACGCATCTCGATCTACGCGGCACTTGGCGGGCTGGTTCTGCTTGGGGTCTATATGATTGGGTTGGAGAACCGCGTTTCGCTTGAATCGAGCGTTTCGCAGGAAACCAGGCTGCAATTCGCGATGACCACAATCAGTGGCATTCGTAGTTATTTCTGGACGGGCGTCGGGTACGGCACGTTCGCGGATGCATACCCTATGTTCATGCAGCCAAATGAAATCGAGCGGTGGTACGTTAACCACGCACATAACGATTATCTAGAGATCGTCTTCGAAGGCGGAGTGTTGGCTCTCGGATTGATCCTTGCCTACCTTGTTTTCTACATCCGACAGGCGATGATCTCATGGAGCGATCCGTTCAAGCGCGCTGCGGCGATTTCACTGGCGATTATTCTGGTCCACTCGATAGTAGACTACCCGATCCGGACGTACAGCCTGCTTTTCCTGTTCGCGATGCTGAATGGAGTCTTGTTCCATCGTGGGAAGAGGGTGAAGATGCCAAAAAGCAAAACCTTGCCAATTATGGTCAATGGGAAAGAAATGGCCATCCCTATCAGTCCTGTCAGCGACTGATCAACGTATCCTCACGGCGTTTGTCTGACCGGATACGGCGGCAGACCCGCAACTCGTTCATACTCACGAAGGGGGGGGTGCCGTACCGAGATAGACAGCTCGACGCCACGGAGGAGCCGGAGATTGAGCCGAACAGCGCCGAGGTCATGACCGCGATTTTGGCCGGACCACCGCGCCAGCGGCCGGCCAGCGCCGTGCCGAGTTCCGTGAAGATGGCGCCGGCGCCCGAGCGCTCGAGAAAGGCGTCGAAGATCATGAAGGGGAAGACGAAGGTGGCGAAGGTCGCGGTGACGACGCCGAACAGCGCTTCCTGAATGGCGGCCCGGTTTCAAGACTTGATCTTCTGGATTATGGTTATTCCGGGCAGTCCCTCAAAATGCGCGTCGCAGGTGAGGAGCGTCGCGCTCTGCGTCCGGGCGGTCGCGAAAATAATGGCGTCGGCCGTAGGGAGCTTGTGATCGCGGCAGGCCTCCGCCGCCGCCAGCGCAATCTCGGTGTCGAGCTGGACCACGCTGCAGACCTGGGTGAAGGCGATCACCTGATCGGCCTTGTCCTCGCCGACCTCGCGGGTTAGCCATTTTGCCAGCTCAAGCTGGACCGTCGTCGGGACAAGCCACTCGACCTGTTCGGGCAGATGTTGGGCAACCTTTTCACCGGTCGGCGATCCGATTAGCCATTCGATCCAGGCTGACGTATCAACGAGGATCATCAGAACCGGTCCGTCCGGTCGCGATAGTCGGCAGCAGACGCTCCGCGCGCGATGCCTTTCAGCGCCTCCCGCTTCGGCACCGGCACAAGTAGAACGCCCGTGCCCTTCGGGATAAAAGCAAAGGTCAGTCCGGCTTCCCAATGCTGCACGGTGCGGATTGCCTTGGGAATCGAGATCTGGAACTTTGAGGATAGGGTCGCAGTCTCAGCCATGTTCATACTCGTAACGCATCGATGGTGGAAACGTAAGAGCCCGATGCGGCGAAAGCAAGGATAATGACCGATGGTGGAGAGGCCGGGCAGTCTCCGGCTCGCCACCACGGGCGGACGGCAGCTGCGCCCCGGGCTGGCAGGTGTCGGCTCGGTGACACGCATCACGATCGTGCAGTTGCTGCTGGCGGGCATCAGTCCGCCGGTCATGTGCGTTGTTTTCCTGATGATCACTGTGGCGATCCTGGCCCATCGACATGATCTCCGGCGCTCATACCGCAGGCCGACGCTGCGCGAACTCGGCGGCGATTCGTCCGGTTCTCGTCCTTCATGAGCGAAAGACCCGTGTGACGCTCGCCACGAGGCTGAACGGAAAGACCGCCGCCGAAACCATCGCAGCGATGACAGCCGTCTTCCGGCGTGTTGCTCCCGGCCTGCGCTCCTCGGTAACGTTTGATAACAGCCTGCCCTCGGGCTTGACCCGAGGGACACCGCCTTCGCCCGCCACCGCCTGCTCGACGACCTGTTCGGCATGTCGACCTGGTTCTGCGACGCCTACGCTTCCTGGCAGAAGGGAGGCGTCGAAAACGCCAACGGACGATTGCGACGATGGCTGCCCAGATGGCTCGATCTCGACACCCTGTCCGAAGCCGATCTCCAGGACGCCATTGTCAGCCTCAACACCACGCCGCGAAAATGCCTCGGCGACGAATCGCCTCGTCCAAATTGAGACAGAGCGCCCGATGGCAGCAGTCCACCAGCGATGCTGGCAACACAAGCTCCTCAACATCCTCAATAGGGTCCCGAAGTCGGTTCAGCCGAACATGAAGACGGACCAGCGCGAGGTGCGGGACGCGCCGGACCGGGCGAGTGCCGAAGCGGCCATCACGGTCTTCGCCGAGAAGTACGGCGCCAAATATCCCAAGGCCGTCGAATGCCTGACCAAGGACCGCGACGCGCTCCTGGCCTTCTTCGACTTTCCGGCCGAGCACTGGGACCATTTGCGGACATCGAACCCCATCGAGAGCGTCTTCGCCACGGTCCGGCACCGGACGGTCAGAACAAAGGGAGCCTTGTCGCAGAAGACCGCCCGGTTGATGGTCTTCAAGCTCGTTATCGCCGCATCGAAGACCTGGCGGCGGCTGAAAGGCGGATGCCTCCGGAAACTGGCGGATTTCGTGCTGACATGATTCACTGAGGTCGCGCTTTCGGGAGGGGTCGGATGGCGGGACAGATCGGGTTTTGGGACGTCGAGGATCGGAGCGCTTTTTTAAGGGAAAGTTAACGCTTCTTCGGAAGGCTGCCGCCGCTGGAGCGGATCCACGCTAGACTAAAGGATCTATAGCGCCCGCTTGCTGATCATAGAAACCAGATAAGCCAAAACGGCAGCCTCCGCCAAACTGGTAGGATCGCTCACAGGAGTTGCGTCTGTCATACAAACTGCATAACATGGAGATCGCGCAGCCTTTCAAGTAATTGGTTCGCCCTGAAAAACCCTTGGATGCCCTGTGCTTCAGGGATTCCCATCGGGTTTGAAGTATTGGAGAATGCCGGAAACCGATCCTGACCCGATTGATTTCCGGTGTTTT
>NZ_JAZHLI010000099.1:0-9907 GCF_036549475.1 Aurantimonas sp. A2-1-M11
ACAAACGTTGCAAACTTTGTTGCACTCGAAGGCGACCTTGCGCCTCGAAGGCCGCAGACCTCCCTCAGGACCGGTCAAGCCCAAAAGGCAATGTCCGTCGCCCACCGCTTACGGTTTTCCTGCGTCGGCAGCAATCGGTTTCGCGAGAGCATCTCGACGAGGCCCGCATACAGCGAGAACCTAGATTATCAGATCGAGCCCGGCGGCACCCTCACGCTGATGACCAGCGACGCGCGTTACGGTCTTACCCGCTGCCGGGTGTACGCCGTGAAGACGCTATGAGCGTCAACGGCGCGCGGGAAGGCTGGGGTAGCTGCTGGGCAGCGTGACCGCCACGAACGCTGCGGAGGACGCGTTCCTGACGCTGCACGAGCTTGCTCCGGCGTGCAGATGGAGATTTGTCGATGATCAGGGTTGGGGGCAGCATCGCCATTTCACCAGGACCCTCGCATGGCACCGCATCTCGACGCGCCGTTATGTTCGTGCAGTCATCAGCGTGCTCGCTCGCTCTGTTCGCGAGCTGGTTGCGCACCTCTCACAAACGCACGCTGTGAGGGCGTCTGCGTCTTGCCGGGTAGCGTTCTCGCGTCCCTCGGAATAATATTGGCGGCATGCAGCAGATGGTTGAGCCATGACCGACACTGACCACGACCCGGACATCGAATATTCCCCCTACACGGGCTCGTTTACCGATAATGGCATCACCGTCACCGTGAACATCTTCCGCATTGCGGATGATGACGAAGGTTGGTGGCTCGAAGTCGTTGACAGCGTCAACACATCGACGGTTTGGGATGATGCGTTCGCGACCGACGAAGCCGCTTATGAGGAATTCAAATCGGCAGTCCAGCATGAAGGCATTCTAGCCTTCGTGTCGTCACCCGAACACCAGCTTCATTGACCGCTGATCCCACCGTACACGGCCGCGGAGCAACAGCGAGGAGCCACCATGTCGGCGATGAACAGACCGCAGGCAGCACGGCAGATCGATCTTTTTGCGGAACCCTCCGAAGCCTCCTCCAATCAGCTCGCGCCATCAAAGCCAGTTGCCGACGCGCGGGTCGCGGCCACGCCGAGGGAGGGACCAACTGACAACGAGGAAGCGCTTGCCCAACAGCTTGAACGAACCGGACGCTACCGCATCCTGCGCAAACTCGAACCACGTCCCGCCCGGGAAAACTACGCGCTTAATCCTGGCGAGCGCGTCGGCATCATCCTGGACACCGAGACTACGGGCCTCGATCATCGCCGAGACGAGATCATCGAACTTGGCATGGTGGCCTTCACCTACGACGACGGGGGCATTCGCGAGGTCATCGACGTCTTTTCGCAGCTGCAGGAGCCAAGCGTCCCGATCAGCGCGGAAATCACGAGGATCACCGGCATCACCGACGACATGGTCGCGGGCCGCAGCATTGATCTATCGGCGGTCGCGGCATTCATCGAGCCTTCCGAGCTGGTCATCGCCCACAACGCAAAATTCGACCGGCCATTCTGCGAACGCTTTGCCCCCGGCTTCGACATCAAGCCGTGGGTCTGTTCCGTGTCGGAGGTGGACTGGACCTCGCTCGGCTTTGAAGGCAGCAAGCTTGCCTACCTCGTGGGTCAATGCGGCTGGTTTCACAACGGCCATCGTGCGGTTGACGATTGCCATGCGCTCTTGGAGGTGCTGGCGGCTGCGCCTCGGACGGGCGGTATTCCTGCGTTCCAGCAACTCGTCACGTCAGCATCGCGTACCCGGCTCCGCCTATTCGCCGAGGGCAGTCCTTTCGACATGAAGGACATCCTGAAAGCGCGGGGCTACCGGTGGAGCGATGGGTCAGATGGCAGGCCCAAATGCTGGTGGATCGAGATCGAGGAGGACGACCACGCAATGGAGATGCGGTTCCTACGCGAAGAGATCTACCGCGCCGATGTGGATCTGTTCGCGCAACGGCTGACAGCGTGTGAGCGGTTCAAGGCGTCGCGCCCCTAGTGGAGGCGTGTTTGCCGCTCCAACCGTACGTCGAAGGATAGGAACTGGTCGAAGCTCTCGGCTTTTCGATAGCGCCGCCGCTTGATGAACCGATAATCCGGGTCAGGCGTCGTTTCCACCTCAAGCAATCCGAACCATGAGAGCTGACGGAGAACCCGGGCTTCAAAAATCGGTCCCGCGATGTCTCTGCTCCCAGCAGCTTCGATGATCCCGTTGATCGGTATGGTGGATGCGCGAGCGAGGTACGCGGGTGCTTGCCACTGGTGGGCTTCGACTGAGAGGCACCACAGAGCGACGCCGGTGTCCAATTGAGGCCACGGCCCCAAGGGGTAGCCGTCAAAATAGGCGAGGTTGGTGTTCCAGAAGGTCGCGAGGAACAGCCTGCGGTTCAACTCACCCAGATTGCCGGAGGACACCATTTGCTTCCCGGCCTTTGTCAGGCGCAACTGCTTTTTGTAGACCCGGACCAAGCCTGCGCGATCGCAGAAGATCCGCATCGCATGCAGGGGCAGGCAATCCGGCTCGTTGATCACCTTGTGAAAACGAAACATCTCCTCACGGTCGAAGTTTGGCCAGTCCAGATCATCGAGAACCTCGGCCACGAACGCTCGGGTGAGATTGCCCGTCACGGTCAGCTTCGCGCCATCTACCAACCGGAACAGGAAGGCCAGAGTGTTCTGGGCGATGGGAGACGAGACGGCATCCGAGAACTGGATTGCGATGTCCGGTTCATCAGGCTCGCGGCGAAGACGGCTAAAGCTCTCGAACTCCAAGGCCGTCCACGCGGGCTGGACCCCGGCGAGCCAATTTTGGATGTCAGGCGAGCTGAGAAAACCAGGCTGGACCACTGTTCCCCTCTTGGCCATTTCGCCGGTCAGTAGCACACAGCGCCGACGCCATCACCGGATTGGTATCGACGGAAGAGTTTATTCTTAACTCTTACCGTCGAACGCGGGGCAGCCATAGAAGCTCGTTCGCTGCTGCCGCACCACGGTGCTCCCATGCATGCGCATCAGCCGTCGCCGCAGCGGACGACGCGCTCCTGACGCTCTATGAGCCCCTCCGGTCCGTAAAGATTAGGTGGTGCCACGTTGCAGGATACTCGAACAGCATCATCCCAGCGGTCTGCCCGCAACGCAGCCTCCGCCATGCCGGCTGCGAATGTCAGGCTCTGCCGACACGCATCGTCAGACCGAACTCATCGCTCTACTGCACAGGCTGGCAGAGACGGAATGACCCTCTTTGCGCGGCACAAATGCCGCCCCCTGCCCTCGCAATTCGGCCTTGAGCACAATTGTTTCCCGACGACCACCGTACCGACCCGGATGCTGCCACCATCCGTCTGAGCACGCCCGTCCCGGGCGCCTGATCGTCGCCCCCTGCTTACCCCCCTCACCGCCGCCGCACCACCGGCGCGGCGGCGTCGCTATCCTGGAATCACACCCGCTCCAGGGCGATCGCGATGCCCTGGCCGACGCCGATGCACATGGTCGCCAGGGCGCGCCGGGCGCCGGTGGTCGCCAGCTCGAGCGCGGCCGTGCCGGTGATGCGCGCGCCCGAGGCGCCCAGCGGGTGGCCGATGGCGATGGCCCCGCCATTCGGGTTCACATGGTCCGAATCGACGGCGAGGCCGAGTTCGCGCAGCACCGCGATGCCCTGGCTGGCAAAGGCCTCGTTCAGTTCGATGATGTCGAAATCGGTCGGGTTCAGGCCCAGCCGGGCGCACAGCTTCTGCGAGGCCGGCGCCGGCCCCATGCCCATCACCCGCGGCGCGACGCCGGCCGTCGCCCCGCCCAGGATCCGGGCGATCGGGGTCAGGCCGTGGCGCCTGGCCGCCGCGCCCGAGGCGACGATCAGCGCCGCGGCGCCGTCATTGACGCCGGACGCATTGCCGGCCGTCACCGTGCCGCCCTCCCGGCGAAATGGCGTCGGCAGCTTCGCCAGCGCCTCCAGCGTGGTGTCGCCGCGCGGATGCTCGTCGGTGTCGACGATCACCGGATCGCCCTTGCGCTGGGGGATGGTGACCGGCGTGATCTCGCGGGCCAGGCGGCCCGAGCCTTGCGCCGCCGCCGCCTTCCGTTGCGAGCGCACGGCGAAGGCGTCCTGGTCGGCGCGGCTGACGCCGTGGTCCGCCGCGACGTTCTCGCCGGTCTCGGGCATGGAATCGACGCCGTATTGCGCCTTCATCAGCGGATTGACGAAGCGCCAGCCGATCGTCGTGTCGTAGATGGCGGCCTGGCGGGAAAAGGCGGTCTCCGCCTTGGGCATGACGAAGGGCGCCCGTGACATCGATTCGACGCCGCCGGCAATGGCGATCTCCATCTCGCCCGCCAGGATCGCCCGCGCCGCGGTAATGACGGCATCCATGCCCGAGCCGCAGAGCCGGTTCAGCGTCACGCCGGTTACGCCGGTCGGCAGCCCGGCCAGAAGCAGCGACATGCGCGCCACGTTGCGGTTGTCCTCGCCCGCCTGGTTGGCACAGCCGTAGAACACGTCGTCCACCGCGTCCCAGTCGACGCCGGCATTGCGCGCCATCAGCGCCTTCATCGGCACCGCCCCGAGATCGTCGGCGCGCACGCCCGCAAGGGCGCCGCCGAAGCGGCCGAAGGGCGTGCGGATGTAGTCGCAGATATAGGCTTCGATCATGTCGCGGGCTCCCGAAAATCGCTCAGGCCCTTATGCCGCCTAAGCGCCCGGGAGGAAATGCCCCGTTGGCAGCCCCCATCCGCTGTCCTGCCGCGGCCCGCACCGGCTCAGCCGGCCCGGCGGCGGGAATCCGACGGCGAACTCGCCGGTGCCGCCGGATCGCGCGCCGCGCGCCCGGCGCCGGCGCGGTAGAGCCGCTTGATCCGCGTCTCGACGCCGTCGGGATCGTCGGCAAAGAGCTGGCGCGCCATGTCCAGCGCGCTCTCGCGCAGTTCCGTCTGCCGCCGGTCGGCCAGCGCCAACACCACGGCCAGTTCGCCTGAGGTGCCAAAGGCGTCGGGCGTCGCCGCGATCTGCTCGCGCAGCACCGCGTAATCATGGTCGAGGCCGAGCGAATCGCCGATCTGCTTGCCGGCCTCCGCCAGCGGCTTCATCGCGTCGGGCCACAGCGGCCCGACCAGCCGCAGGTGCATCCAGTGATATTTCGCCCGCTTGCGCAATTCGTGGAAGGCGTCGACCTCGCGCGTCTTCTGCGCCGTCGCCAGCGCCGCCCGTCCGCGCCCGTAGCTGCGGGCAATGCCCGAGGCGACGATCGTCGCCGCGTCGCCGGCCTTGCTCTTGCGGCCGATGACGAAGCCGTCGAGCTTGTGGCGCGCCGCACCCAGGCTGCGCAACACCTGCTCCACGGCCGGCCCCATCTCGGCCTTTTCCGCGTTCGTGCGGCGTTCCGTCAGTTCGCGGCGCACGGCCCCGAAGGCGTCCGTCGCCAGTTCGTCGGCATAATGGGCTTCGAGCTGGTCCAGCGCCTCGATCAGCGCGCCGCTGTCGCGGGCGCCGGACAGCTTGCGCGCCGCATCGCGGAACCGGGCGTTCTCCTTGGCATGGAAGGCCGGCCGCGCGTCGCGCACCAGGCGCAAGAGGCCGCGCAGCTTCTTCATCCGCTTGCGCGCATCGTGCACCGCCGCGTGGCGGTCGCCCTCGCCCGCGCCCAGCCCCTTCTCCGCCTTGCGAATCTGCTCGCCGGCAATGCGCCGGAATTCGGCATCGAGCGGCGCGCCCGGATCGAGCCTGTAGGCCATGCACATGTCCCCTTCCATCGTCGCGGCCGGCCGGCATCGGCGCCGCCGCGGACCCGCAGCATGCGTGGCCGCCGGCGCCCTGTCGACTGCCAAGCCTGCAGACGGCAACATGGTTGTCCGGCCCGCCATGCCAAGCGCAACGACCTCCGAGACATCAGTCCGCCGCCGGCAACCCCTCCAGCGCCAGCTGCGAATTGAAGTAGCGCGGGTTCCCCGTCACCTCGCGGCCGAGAAAATCCGGCAGCACCGGCGCGTCGTCGATCCCGGCCAGCTCGATCTCGGCCATCACCAGCCCCGCCAGCGCGCCAGCAAAGACGTCCACCTCGACTTCGAAGCCGCCCGCCAGCGGCACGACATGGCGGGTCTTCTCCACCAGCGCGCCGATCCGGCTCTCGCGCAGCTCCTGCGCGTCGGCGAGCGGGATGTCGTATTCGAACTCGCCGCGCGACAGGCCGTCGCTGCCGGTCTTGATGGTCAGCCGGGCCGTCGTGCCGCCGCTGATGCGCACCCGCGCCGACGCCCCCTCGCGGCTGAACAGGTAGAACTGCTCCAGCCGCGTCGCGCGCACGGCCTGCGCCCGCCAGCCATCGTTCGCCACCAGGAATTTCCGCTCGATCTCGCGTCCCATCGTCCCTCCCGTTCCCTCGTCGCCGGACGCCTGCGCCCCGCCCATGACGGATCCCGGCACCAACGCCAGCCGCCGCCACATATCTTCCTTTGCGGAATATATGACCGAAATTGCTGCAGGCGAGCGCCCGATTCGCCGATGTCAACTCGACCATCGCCGCCGGACATCTATGTATTCCTGCCGGCAGGCTGCACGGCGGACCGTATCGCCGCACCGGTCACCCAGAACGCCGGCAGATCGGCGCCCGGACGGCGCCGACAGGGAGGACAGCATGCAATGGTCATTATGGACATTCGGTGTCGCACGACGCCCCCCGCCGGCTGACGAACCCGCCGCGCCGTCGCGCCGCCGGTTCCTGATCGGTCTCGGCGTCGCCGGCGGCCTGGCGCTCGTCGCCCCGGGCCTCCTGACGGCGCCGTCCGAAGCGGCCGAGCCCGATGCCGCGCCCCACGACGACGGCAGCTACGACGTCGCCCAGCGCTGGGACGACGACCGCAGGCGTCGCCGCCGCCGTCGGCGCCGGCGGCGGGACGACCGCCGAGGCCGCCGTCGTGGCCGCCGCTACAATCGCCGCGACTTCGCCCGTCGCTGCCGCCGCGATCCCGGCTTCCGCCGCAACAATCGCGGGCTGTGCCGCCGCGTCGCCGGCGGGCGCATCGGCCGGCGCGGCGCCTGCGTCGACATCGGCCCGGTCACGATCTGCGAATAGCGGGCCCTTCGCCCTGCCGGCGGCGGCCCATCCCGGTCGCCGCCGCGCCGCCCGCACAGCCCCAATCCGCCCGCGCCATCGCCGCACATGCGAAACGGCGCTTCCAAGAACCGTTACAAGTCTCTATATCGCGCGACATGAGCACCATGCCCGCGAACACGCCCCTCGACCATATCCGCAACTTCTCGATCGTCGCCCATATCGACCACGGGAAATCGACCCTCGCCGACCGGCTGATCCAGTCCACCGGCGGGCTGGAGCTGCGCGACATGAAGGAGCAGGTGCTCGATTCGATGGACATCGAGCGCGAGCGCGGCATCACCATCAAGGCCCAGACCGTGCGCCTGCACTATACGGCCAAGAACGGCGAGACCTACGTCCTCAACCTCATCGACACGCCCGGCCATGTCGACTTCGCCTACGAGGTGTCGCGCTCGCTGGCCGCCTGCGAGGGCGCGCTGCTGGTCGTCGACGCCGCGCAGGGCGTCGAGGCGCAGACGCTCGCCAATGTCTATCTCGCCCTCGACGCCAATCTCGAGATCGTCCCCGTCCTCAACAAGATCGACCTGCCGGCCGCCGAGCCCGACAAGGTCAAGGAGCAGATCGAGGACGTCATCGGCCTCGACGCCTCCGACGCGGTGATGATCTCGGCCAAGTCCGGCATCGGCATCGAGGACGTGCTGGAGGCCATCGTCCACCGCCTGCCCGCCCCCAAGGAGGGCGACCGTTCCGCCCCGCTCAAGGCCATGCTGGTCGATTCGTGGTACGACGCCTATCTCGGCGTCATCGTCCTGGTGCGCATCATCGACGGCGAGCTGAAGAAGGGCCAGACCATCCGCATGATGGGCACCGACGCCCGCTACCCGGTCGACCGGGTCGGCGTCTTCACCCCCGCCATGGTCCAGGTCGACGCGCTCGGCCCCGGCGAGCTCGGCTTCATCACCGCCAGCATCAAGGAGGTCGCCGACACCCGCGTCGGCGACACCATCACCGACGACAAGCGCCAGACGGCGACCATGCTGCCGGGCTTCAAGCCGGCCCAGCCCGTGGTCTTCTGCGGCCTGTTCCCGGTCGACGCCTCCGATTTCGACGAACTGCGCGCCGCCATGGGCAAGCTGCGGCTCAACGACGCCAGCTTCTCCTACGAGATGGAATCCTCGGCTGCCCTGGGTTTCGGCTTCCGCTGCGGCTTCCTCGGCCTCCTGCACCTGGAAATCGTCCAGGAGCGCCTCTCCCGCGAGTTCGACCTCGACCTCATCGCCACCGCGCCCTCGGTCGTCTACGACATCAAGCTCACCGACGGCACCACCATCCAGCTGCACAACCCGGCCGACATGCCCGACGTGATGAAGGTCGAGGAGATCCACGAGCCGTGGATCGAGGCGACCATCCTCACCCCCGACGACTATCTCGGCAACATCCTGCAGCTGTGCCAGGAGCGCCGCGGCATCCAGACCGACCTGTCCTATGTCGGCAAGCGCGCCATGGTCTCCTACGAGCTGCCACTCAACGAGGTGGTCTTCGACTTCTACGACCGGCTGAAATCGATCTCCAAGGGCTACGCCTCCTTCGACTACCACATGGCCGAATATCGCGAGGGCGACCTCGTCAAGATGTCGATCATGGTCAATGGCGAGCCGGTCGACGCCCTGTCCATGCTGGTCCACCGGGCCCAGGCCGAGCGCCGCGGCCGCGGCATGTGCGAGAAGCTCAAGGACCTGATCCCCAACCACCTCTTCAAGATCCCGATCCAGGCGGCGATCGGCGGCAAGGTGATCGCCCGCGAGACCATCTCGGCCCTGCGCAAGGACGTCACCGCCAAATGCTACGGCGGCGACGCCACCCGCAAGCGCAAGCTCCTCGACAAGCAGAAGGAGGGCAAGAAGCGCATGCGCCAGTTCGGCAAGGTCGACATCCCCCAGGAAGCCTTCATCGCCGCGCTGAAGATGGACAGTTGAGGGCGGCGGTGCCAGGCACCCCTTGTGGTTCGACAGGCTCACCATGAGGGGTACTTGAACGCGCCCCATCAGCCTTCGTGACGACGGGCCAAAGCACCATGGCGCTTGAATGGGCCAGGTGGTGAGCCGTGAGCGCGGATCGAGGCAGAGCGGCACTGAAGTAGCCCCTCATGGTGAGCCGTGAGCTTGTCGAACGGTCGAACCACGAGGGGCGCGTGGTACCCCTGCCGTGCCGCTTGCCCTGGTGGTGCGACAGGCTCACCATGAGGGTAAGTCAGGGCCGCGCCTTCCATCGGAAGCGACATCACCGCAAAGCACGCAACGCACACCCCCGGCTGCCGCAGCGCTTCAGTTCACCCTCATGGTGAGCCTGTCGAACCACGAGGGTGACGCACGACGCGCGAACCCCGTTGCCGCCGCACCCCCGATCCCGCATCCTGCACCGCGAGCCACCGGAGCACCGCGATGCCGCTCGAAGCCACCATCTACATCCTGCGCTGCGCCGACGGCTCCTACTACACCGGCCTCACCAAGCAGCCGATCGAGTCCCGCCTCTGGGAGCACGATGCCGGCGTCTATGACGGCTACACCCGCCAGCGCCGCCCGGTCGTCCTGGTCTTCACCGAGACCTACGACCGCATGCTCGACGCCATCGCCCGCGAGCGCCAGATCAAGGGCTGGACCCGTGCCAAGAAGGAAGCGCTGATCGCGCGGCACTACCACCGCCTGCCGCCCCTCGCCGCATCCCGCACCAGCCCCGACCTTCGCCGTCCGCCAACCTCCGACGGCTGACCGACAAGCAGGGGAATCGGGTGAGTTGAATTTCACGAGATGAGGCTGACGAGGAATTTTTCGTTCCACCCGGCCTTCAATCGTTTGTTTGTCATCGACAGTTTGGCGGGATTCCGCCGC